>NZ_PYHU01000042.1:0-4244 GCF_003989595.1 Alteromonas sp. KS69
GTCAAGCGATACGACTTTGTTCACAATAGATAGGGCATTCATGGCTGTTTGGTCTCAGTGATGTTTGGCGATTGATCTGATCACCAAACGCCATGAATGTTCCCTTCTTTTTTATCTCACTGATTTTGCTATATTATTTGTGGGGATACCTCAGGGACCGTCATCATTTAACTAAGGCCTATACTTTAACTTTATTGAGCAAAATAGATAAATTATTAGACGAGGCTTTAAAATGAACTATGGTATTAAATTATGTATTTCAGTTCCAGTAAGGCATTGATATTAATATTAAATAAAAACTCGCTCATAAATCTATACTAGCAAGAGTCGCCTAATATCAAATAACTCGTTTCCGAGTATAATTTTTAGGGCTAAAAAAAGTCAATTTTATAGTTATTTCTTATAGTAAAAAATTAGCTACTCAGGGATTAGGATATAAGCTTAAGTTAGAGCTTTATGCCCTGAATAATTTCATTATAACTACAGGATTATCATGAAAATTTACTTTGACCAAATAAATCGTAAATACCTATTTTTATCAATTTTTGCCCTCTTTATATTTTCTTGCACTTCTTCTCCAGATAAGCAGGTTAGTAAAAGACAATGGGGCGACGAGCTTAATACAATCATCAATGGGAAAAGTAAAGATAATAGCATTTCAAATGAAGACGCTATTCTTGCATTTTATAATAAAAACTCCCTCACCAGTTTAGTTGATTACACTGAAGAAACCGTAGTTTTATATGATAAATATGTAACGATAAGCGAACCTATATCTAAAGTCGCTTTCAACGGGCTTTCTGAAGAAAAGAATCCAAGTGGTATAGTGTTTGCGCTACTGAGTTTATATCCAATCGACTCATACGGCTTAATAAAAAAATTGTATCTAGAATCTGGTATGCAAAAAGAAAGTATAAAGACTTCAGCAATCGAGGCAGGGTTAGATCCAACAGTTTTGTTTTCTCCGCCATCGTCTGGCGCAAGCTATAGAGTAACCCCGCTAATTGAATCTGTTGGTCTAGTCTTGTTTGACCAGAATGAAGACGCTACCCATGATGTATACTTTAGAGAAACCGGTAATTCAAACTGGGAACCGGCTTTGGAATTGCAGTGGGATCCTATTTATTCAAGCGCCGCTGGATCTATTATTGATTTGAAGCCCGCTACTGCGTATGAAGTTAAAATATCAAGTATGGCCGTTGATGGAAAAACAGAAATAATCAATTTAAACTTTGAGACAAATCCTAATTCCCCCCCTATCGACTCAGAAAAAATTTACTATTTATCGGATATCTATACAGGTGGCATTTTAGATTTAGAGAAGCTTGGAATAGAAGGAACTGAAAAGGGCTGGGCTAAAATAATCGGTAATGGAACCACTATTGATGCAACTAATGAAGGAAGATATGCAGTCAATATAGGCAGTCAAAGCTATATAATGTTAGAAGACTTCAATGTTAAAGGAGGAAATCGTTACGCAATTTTTTCAGATAAAGCACATCATATTTGGATTAAAGGCTGTGAAGTTTCTGAGTTTGGCAGAATGCCTAACGACTATCGAAACGGGCTTGGCTACTTCGATGAAGATAGTAGCTCACCATATAACTATGATTCTGGCATTTACCTTCAAAAAACAGGGGTTGTAGTCATAGAGGACTGTAGTATTCACTCACCTGTAGGAAAAGCTAATAGTTGGATATATGGTCACCCATCAGGCCCTAATGCAATCATGGTTTACGCAAATCACCCTGAGGAAAGATATAGAGGTCAGACGATTATCAGAAATAACAAATTGTTTGGTACAGCTAATCATAGATTCAACGATGTAATCGAAGGGAGGTCAAATTTCAACCGTCAAGGAGGCTTCGTTCGAGATTCAGCCGTTTATGGTAATTATATAGCTTACGCTAATGATGACCTAATAGAGATAGATGGTGGCCAACAAAATGTATTGGTCTATAGAAATGAATTCACGCAAGGTTACACAGGGATTAGTATAGCGCCTAACATGTTAGGTCCAAGCTATATATTTCAAAACTACATTCACGATTTAGGGGATGAGACAGGAAAAGAATGGACTGCAATTAAAGCAGGAGGGCTAATTTCAAAGCCAGGGGGCCTGACTTTAATAATGGAAAATTTGATACGAACCAGTAGAAATGGAATTGCAGCATCAAATGTAGAATCTGATGATACATTTTGGATTACTGCACAAAATAATTTTATTGAGCTAACGTACTATACAAATTTGGTTGGTTTAGGTATACAAGACCGTCAAAAATATCATAAATCAAAGTTTATAAATAATATTACCTATAATCGGCAGTTGAAAGCACCTAACAATAATGTCTCCTTAGAGCATTATGAACCACACCATCTCACCAGCGATGAGGACTACATCTCTTCTCAATCTAGTGTATCAACAGTATCCCTTCCTATAGGCGATAAATATTTAATTAACAATTTCAGTCGCGTAATAAACACGGTGGAATCATCACCAACCGGAAGCAGTTTAAATCTAAGTAATTTACGTAATTTTAGTAATCAAACTAAGTATGGTAATGCCCAATTAGTAGCCAAAAATAGTGTTTATCTAGAAGGTAATATATGGAAAAGAACAGCTATAAATTACACAGTAACACCCGACACTGTTCTGAAGGCCAATATAAGTATAAACGGCCCAGCCGAGATCATCGGTATTGGATTTGAAAATGATGACGACATTACTGAAAGTAGGATAATCAACCTCTATGGTACTCAAAATTATGGTATCGATAAGAGAGGCCTAATGGCAAATAACAACAGCCAAGAGATTATATTAGATATTGGTAAATTAATTTCTGGTGAAATTACAAGAATTGTTTTTGTATTAGACAACGACAACGCTAGTAAAAACCAGTACTCTAGCGTTACCTTTAGTGAAATCTATATGTTCGAGAAAATGAATGAAAGCAGTACAAGTTATGAAATCGAAGTTGGTTTATAAGCATTGTACCCAGTATAAATTATCAAAAAAGGATGTTGAGTTAAAAAATGACTTCGAATGATCTAGCAAAACACTATGCTTTTACAGTTATCATAACTACATACGATCGCCCTGACTTTCTACGTGAATCTCTAAAAGCGGCGATTAATCAAACTCATAAACCATTAGAGGTTTTGATAATTGATGATAATTCTTCTAAAGATTACACATCTGTATTAAGCGAGTTTCCAGCAGGCAGCTTTACATATCATAAATTTAGTGAATCTTCTGGTGCTAACGTTGCGCGTAACTTTGGTATAGCTAATGCCAAAGGCGATGCAATAGCTTTTTTAGACGATGATGATGTTTGGGATCCCGACTATTTAGCGCAGCATAACATTATGTTATTAGAAGCGGATGCCGTTCTTTGTGGCTACCGATTTCTTGAAGAACCAAACAAAAAAAATATAAACCCGATAACTTGCGTTACCCCAGAAATTATAAAACATGGTAATAAATTCTGTGGCATGAGCGGTGTAACGTGTAAAACTGAGTTAGCTAAAGAGTTAATGTTTGATATTGAATTGCCAAATAGTCAAGACTGGGACTTTTTCGTCCGAATAGCACAAAGTGGTGCTTTACTCGCAAATATTCCTAAAGATATTTTTAATTATCGCCGAGGGCATTTAAGCATTTCAACGGAAGTAGTCAATATAACAATAGAAAATACTAAACGAAGGCTCAAAGCCTTTAAAAAACATAGGAAGTTCTTAGGTGAAGATGCCTATAATGAACGTGTAGTGAATCAAATACTTAGCTATATCGGACAGAAAAAAAATAAACTTTCTTGGTTAAGATTTGCATTTAAGGAAGCTGGGGTACGTGCAACCGTTAAAGCTATCGGAGCTTCACTAGGCAGGAAATTTGGGTTAATGCAAAAGCCTGACAGAGTTTAAAAATGGCGGCAAAAGAATCTTTTGTTTAATATACCCACCTTTTTATAATTCAGTATCTTTCATTTTTACTCATTCTAAAAAAAAGCCGGTGATACAATTCACCGGCCATTCCATTACCTAAGTAAAACTTATATTAGGTAAGCGTCCGATAATTCCACCTAGCGCTTAGCAAACTGCCATGGTAGCAGTTGCTCGATATTGACGTCGGGCTGGCTGAGTTCATCAAGGCAAGTCATCACATACTCGAATACGTTCAGGTCGTTGGCTTTAGCCGTTTCGATGATGCTGTAGAGAACAGCGCTGGCGTTGGCGCCCGTGGCCGT
>NZ_PYHU01000043.1:0-29332 GCF_003989595.1 Alteromonas sp. KS69
GTGGGGATACCTCAGACTCTGCCCCCTTTATGTCCCGCTATTTAAAGTACTGCTCCTCTTGGGTCGGTAAACGAAGAATATGAAGTTCTTCTTTCTGGAAGCTCTGGTTGATGTAGCCCTTATCCGCAAAGTCCTGCAATATTTCTGGGCATGGGTATTCACCCCACTTTTGTTTATAGCGCCCTGCATTAGAAACAAAGTCGATTAGATGATTTACGGGGCATCGATAATTTTCGCGCTCTTTAATAAAGGTGATCAGATCTATACGTTCAATATCAAGATTCGCATTTATACATGTTTGAAAGAAGTCTTCATCATTCAGGCCATATCCTCGATATCCCTCATCGAAACCGCCAATACGCTTTAAATCGTCGGTTCCAATGCAAAAAAGTGTACTATTTTGTCGAATACTAAAAGCGCAGTCAGAGCCATTCTCCTTTGTTTCGGGATTATTGTTAGTGTGCTCAATTAAATCGGAATAATCGGTAAGGCTTATATCTTCTGAAACACATGATATTTTGCTGGTTATAACACGAGATTGAGACCATGAGTTTTGCAAGCACTTAAATAGCTGAGGTGAAAATATGCTCTCAACGTTCATAAACAAACACAGAGAAGATGTAGCTGCTGCTAACCCTCTATTTCGCGCCCCCGCAATATCTAATTCTTCACAGTTATCAAACCGATGAACAATGTTAAATACCTCACTTTTGTAAAGCGAGTGTTCTGAAGGCCTTCCCATCCAGACCACGATTAATTCGCGGGGTGGTAGCTCCGCCTTTTCAAGTCGATTTACGAATGCGGTAAATGCCTCTATGCGGGATTTCACTGTGATGATGACACTAATTGAAGAATGTTGATTCATGAGAAGTCTCTGATAGGCCAGAACAAATATATAAACGAGCAAAGGGCATACCCATATTAATTCACTACTAATCAAGGTGTTGCAAAAAAGACAGCGATAGCATATGAAATTTTTGTAATGTTAGGGGAAAGTTTTACGTACTCACTCTTACTAGCGACGTTTTCGCTTCCTATTTTCCACATATGATATTTTGGCGTCATTAAGATAATTTGAGCGGTTGGTAAATTGAACAATATTTGCGTTCTACCACTATATAATCATAACTCGGTTTCTAGAGCAGGCTCATAGCTCTGCATCGGTCTACATGATTCGCCTTTCTCTGAATTAGTACACTGATACTCTACGCAATACGGGGCTTTAAATAGAAAGGAAAAATGACAAGGAGGGGTAACACTTGAACCAGTTAAATCTTGCCTTAATAACTATTGGCGCGGTTGTCTTAACGTTAGGCATGCTTACGCGAGTGATAAATCGTTCTTACCTTTCCATGCCACTTCTCGCGTTTATTGTAGGTGTTGTCCTCGGCCCAATAGGCACTAGCATACTAACCCCTGATTTATGGGGCGATAGTAATAAACTCCTTGAAGAATGCGCTCGCGTTACAATCGGCATCAGTCTAATGGCAATAGCGCTGCGGATTCCTAGAAACTACTTATTCGACCATAAAAAATCGTTCTTTCTGTTGCTAGGTGTAGGAATGCCTGCAATGTTTTTTCTCAGCAGCTTAATGGCACACTGGATATTAGGGGTACCTCTACTTATTGCGCTTCTAATTGGCGCGGCTATCTGCCCTACCGATCCCGTGGTCGCAAGTTCAATCGTTACCGGCGGATTAGCGCGAAAACACCTGCCAGATCGATTCCGCTATGGCCTGTCTACTGAATCAGCCATAAATGACGGTTTGGCTTACCCCCTAGTGCTATTACCAATTCTGTTGTTGACGCCAGCAGAACATAGCCCTTGGCTAACTTGGGGGCTGCGAGTAGTGTTGTGGGAGATTGGTGGCGCTATTGTACTAGGGGCGTTATTAGGCTGGATTGTCGGCAAGTCGCTGTTATTAGCTGAACACAAAAAAACCCTCGACCATTCAGCTTTTTTGGCTACCACCTTGGCATTGACGCTGCTGACATTAGGCGTCGCTAAATTCCTATCCACCGATAGTGTCTTAGCGGTATTCGTTGCAGGTATGGTTTTCAGTCAGCTGGTAGGCGGTTCAGATAGAGCGAAAGAAGACAAAGTACAAGAAACCGTTAATCTTTTTTTCACCCTTCCTATTTTCATATTTTTAGGCTTAATGTTACCTATAGATAGTTGGTTTGAGCTTGGGTGGGACGGCGTGTGGTTTGCGCTGGCCATTCTACTTGTTAGGCGCATACCGGTTATTATTGCGCTCTCTACTTTTCTTCCTATATGGAACAATTGGAAGTTAGCCCTATTAGCTGGGCATTTCGGCCCTATAGGGATCTCTGCGCTATTCTACGGTATGGTAATCTTAGATAAGAGTGGACATGATATCGCGTGGACGGCGGGTAGTTTGGTTATTACCGCTTCACTAATTGTTCACGGAGTAACAGCGGCACCTTTGGCTAAACTCTGGGCAGTTAAGAAAGAAGATAAGGAATAATGGCTATAAAAAGGAGAGTACTACTCAGTTCTCCTTGAGTAAGCTCTCCTTGAAGTATATCTTTTTTGCTAGATTACACCGGATCGACTAATGATAATGTTTACAGCAATCCACTATAGATTTCGCCGTATCGCTACTCTCACACTTACTGGCGATATCACCTACCGATACTACCCCAACTAATTGCTTATTTTCTTCACTATCTAATACTACAAGACGTTGAACCTCATTTTTGCTCATATTCCCTAATACAGTATCGGTGTCGTCGTCTTTGAAACAATAGAGGACAGGCTCACTTAAAATAGAGGAAATGCTGTCATCTAAGCTGACTCCCTTTGCCACTGCATTTACAACTAAATCTCTGTCAGTCACGATACCAACCAGTTTATCGTTGTTGTAGACAGGCATAAGGCCAGCCTTCATTTCGGCCATTTTTTTTGCTGTTTCCATCACTGTGGTATTAGAAGGTAGTATTTCGGTATTGTTAGTCATAACTTCATGTATATACATTCATCTTGCTCCTTTTGGTTGAAGCTTGGCGAACGCCAAGCTCTCTTTTACTATGCAAGTGTTCTACCAGTATCAAAGCCAGTTTGATAAGGGGTTCGGCGCCTTAAAAAACCAAAGTTATGTAGAAAATACATTTTTTACGTAAAGATTATAGTTATGGACGACAACTCGCTTCAAAAATTTGGTTCCATTACTGACTTCAAAAACCGGCGCCCATAAAAGCAGCTCGCCATAGCCCGTTCATGAACTTGCAAAATCGCTTTTTCCAATAACGTATCGTAAAAACAGTAAGCACTGGCATGAATCCCGCAATTCTCTCCGTGTAT
Source organism: Alteromonas sp. KS69 (assembly GCF_003989595.1). Taxonomy (NCBI): domain Bacteria; kingdom Pseudomonadati; phylum Pseudomonadota; class Gammaproteobacteria; order Alteromonadales; family Alteromonadaceae; genus Alteromonas; species Alteromonas sp. KS69. The sequence goes on from NZ_PYHU01000043.1 coordinate 3,326, forward strand.
CCTTAAGCTTGCTATTGGCGTGCAGAAGTCTCACTTCATATAGCGACAATAAGTTTAGGGAACTGAAATTCTATTTATGAACTTTGAAAATTAGGAGAATATTATGTTACCTGAGGAATACCGCGAATGTGTTGATGCTTGTAATCGCTGTGCAGATGCTTGCGACCACTGCTCTACTGCCTGTTTGGAAGAAGACAATATAGCCGAAATGGCGGAGTGTATACGTTTAGATATGGACTGTGCTGCCCTATGCCGATTCGCTGCCGCTGCAATGGCGCGTGGCAGTAAGTTCGCCCCACAAATATGTAAGCTCTGCGCAGAAATATGCGATGCGTGTGCGAAAGAATGTGGTAAACATGAAGCACCACATTGCCAAGCTTGCGCTAAAGCGTGTAGCGAATGTGCTGAAAGCTGCCGTGCAATGGCTGCCTAAACCCAAAAATGTTGGCAGAGTACCTTTTCACTTACGTCTTCACCTACGTCGAAATCTAGATTCTTCGGCAGACGGAAACTCGGTAGACGGAAACAGCGTACTCCGCCCCTATTTCTCTACAAGCTGCTGGTTACTGAAACGGCTGTTTTGCCTAGTAGGTTATATGCTTGCTCTGTTTTTTCATGGGAAGGACTATTGACTACTACTACCCACTTGCCTTCTCGGGTGGCGTTTCTAGCCTGATCCACCACACCATCCTGATCTGGCCTAAGGGATATAAAGCCTGCAATCATTAACCCACCAAACAAACCCAATATTGAAAGCGCTAGTGTGGTCATCATGGGGCTATCTTGTGTATAGCTTGGCCCAATAAAAGATAAAATTGCAGCGATGACAACACCGACAACAACGCCGACTATGCCCATCGCGATATGAGCTTTGAGCATAAAAAAGCCGACCTGGCTGTCCTTATTCTCTATCTTCTGGTCAAACTGAGTGTCGTGAGGATTTAAAATGTTGACCTCATCAGGCTTCAACGCAGCTTTTTCTCGTACCGACTCGGCGGCAGTTTTGGCGCTAGTTTCATCGGTATAGATGGCGCAGACTTTTCCTCTGATCTCATTACTCATAATGTTTCCTTTTTGTAACGCTCAGCATTAGGTTAACGAACTCGGACTAACTTCAGTTATAGAAATAAGAATTGCAAAACTCATTCCCTTAAAAAGAATTATCGATAGAAGCAGCTGTGAAGCTGTTAGGAATACTCACCACGCCCCCTTAACTAAGCGAATTTGAGTAAACGCGAAAAGGCACCGTTATACATATAGTGCTGACAAATTTACCGTGAAATTGCAAAAATTACTTATTTCCTACTCCCTACCTTACGAATTCAAAATGGTGTGGATGGCACTTAAACAAGTAGAAAATTTAAACACAGCGGGCAAAGTTCGTGGCTTTCAGACAAGCCCTCGTTTTTATTTATCTATAGATGCTGTGTTGGCGCGTTTTACGCTTAATGATGGGTTCATATTACAACTCTACTGAGAGCTCAAATGCCACAGCATAATCCCCCTCCTATGGGTTTAAGCAAGTTAGATAAAGGCTACAAAGTTTGTGTTTGGGCGCCGCATGCGGCTAGCGTATCCATACATGGAGAATTTGACGACTGGAGTGACGACGGACTTGCGCTATCTAAAGAAGACGGTGGGGTATGGGCTGCAAACGTACCAGAGCTAAAAAACAATCAGCAATACCAATTTCTTATTACTACCGAATCTGGCGACGTATTAAAGCGCAACGATCCTAGGGCTCGATTGCTTACCAACAGTGTCGGAGCCTCAATTGTTTATGATGATGACTATCATTGGCCTGATGCTCCCTTCTCTATGCCCGACAAAAAGTCGCTGGTTATTTATGAACTGCACATAGGCACATTTAACTGCAAAGAAAGAGACGAAAATGGAACGCCGAATAAGCCTGGCACATTTGATAGTGCTATCGAAAAATTAGATTACCTTGCAGAACTCGGTATTAACTGTATTGAATTGATGCCCGTTAATGAATTTGCAGGTGACTTCAGCTGGGGTTACAACCCTGCCTACCCGTTTGCGGTTGAAGAAGCTTACGGTGGACCAAATGGCTTGAAAGACTTTGTTCGCGAAGCTCATGCACGAGGTATCGCCGTAGTATTAGATGTGGTTTACAACCACTTTGGACCAAGTGATCTTCACCTTTGGCAATTCGATGGCTGGTCTGAAAACAATAAAGGCGGTATTTACTTTTACAATGACTGGCGTAGTGACACCCCGTGGGGCGATACAAGACCAGATTATGGCCGACCAGAAGTGCGCCAATACATTTTTGATAATGCAATGATGTGGCTAGATGAATACAGACTAGATGGCTTGCGTATGGACATGATCCCCTATATGCGTTCTGTATCTGGTTCAGAAACTCCTGAAGATTCCATTGAAGAGGCTTATGATTTAATTCGCTGGATAAACAGCGAAATACAGCAACGTCACCCAGAAAAAATCGTCGTTGCCGAAGATCTTCACGGAAATGACTTCGTCACCAATTCCACAGAAGACGGTGGGCTTGGTTACACGGCACAATGGGATGCACACTTTGTCCATCCAATACGAGATGTTTTAACCCAGCCAGACGACGAGAATAGAGATATTGCTACCGTCCAAGAAGCACTTACGCAGCAATACTCCGACGACCCTTTTCGCCGCGTGATTTACGTGGAATCCCATGATGAAGTGGCAAACGGTAGCGCGCGTTTAGCAGAAGAAATAGCACCTGGTAACGTGGATAAAGACTACTTCGCTCGTCAACGTTCTGTAATAGCTGCAGCACTTACCCTCACAGCGCCTGGTATTCCCATGTTATTCCAAGGCCAAGAGTTGCTAGAAGATCTTTGGTTTGATGATATGGACCCTCTAGATTGGTCGAGAGAACAGAATTTTCCGCAGTTACACAAAGCCTACAAAGCCTTAATCGCGTTACGCAAGGGTAGCCCAAGCTTACATAGTAATGAGGTAACAGTGACGCACTTCGATAAAGACAATGGCGTACTAGCCTACATCCGAGGCGATAACGGCGATGATGATACAAACCAAGCCGAAAACGACAAGGTAATGATTGTCATAAACTTTAAGGATCAAGCACACGATAATTACGAAATACCCAACCTAAACAAAGGTCAATGGCATTGTATTTTTAATTGGTACGGGGGATATCACGAGCCAAGCGACTTTTCATTTTTGAATGATACCGCTGGTGAAGAACATAATGATCACGAAAGAGATAATGATCATGAAGAAGATAATGATCATGAAGAAGATAATGATCATGAGGAAAATAGCAATCGTGAAGGAAATAGTTACGCCATGCTTTACCTGGAAGCCTATCAAGTCTTAATTTTTCAGCTTAATCATTAACAATGGCAAACGCACTACAAGAAAATCAGGTGCTAATGCTACGGTAAACGATAAAGAAATCGCGCTTAGTTTAGCCGTAAATTTCTCATAAACTAACCGCATTTCTCAATTCACTAATCTAAGTAATTGTTACACCCACCGTGAAATGATTTCATTTTGCGGAGGGCTTCCCCCTTAATTCGCCCGAAATTACCGTTAATTCAAGATGGTGCGTGCTTTGCATTGCATTGGCTTACTTGAGTCATCTTTAAGTGAGTAAAACGGATTGTTCTGACATAACGTTGATTTTAGATTTGCCATGAACTTAATTCTACGCTCTTCGTTCCACCTTGAAAAAAGGAAACGGTAAAATGCCTTCCTCCTCAAACCATCGCATCTCTAATTGGCTGCTAAGAATATTCTCAGTAGTAAGCTTTTTTATCGGGTTATATTTAGCAGTAGGCGGAGCTTGGCTAGCTATAGAGGGCGGCTCCTATTACTACCTTATTGCAGGGGCTACGTTAATATTAACGAGCCTCTTACTATATTTCCGTCAACGTTTGGGCTTATGGCTTTTTGCCCTTTTATTCTTGGGTACCCTTGGCTGGACTATTTGGGAATCAGGCTTAGATTACTGGCGCTGGGTACCGCGCATGGGTGTACCTGTTCTACTGGGGTTAATTCTTGCGCTTCTACTTCCAAGCTTTAACATTTCGAGACGAACGAGTTTTTCTCTTGCCGGCGCATTTTTAGTTATTTTTGTAGGTGCCTTTTGTATGGCGTTCGTGCCGACTAACTGGACTCATAACGCTACCACTGCAGAGGCAGGAAGTAGTTCGATAAAACTCGGTAGGGGTAACGGGCTTGGCGATATTAGCGATGATGATTGGCCGGTGTATGGGCGAGATAACAATGCCAGTCGGTATTCACCAATAACCGATATAACTCCTGAAAACGTTTCTTCGTTAAAACGGGCATGGCAATACAGAACAAGAGATATCCCCTCTAAGCGATATGGCGCTGAAACCACACCCATTAAAATCGACGACAAACTATATTTGTGTTCAGCAAGAAACCAATTAATTGCTTTAAGCGCTGAGAGCGGTGAGGAAATATGGCGTTATGATCCCAAAGTTGCCGACGAAGACATACCTTATACTGCAGCCTGTAGAGGCGTCGCCTATTACAAGGTACCAAATAGCAATAACCCATCTACCACGCAAGCCTGCAATGAACGAATAGTGAGCGGAACGTTAGATGGAAGGATCATCGAAGTCGATGCACAGTCGGGTAAGCCCTGTCTCGATTTTGGTAATCAGGGTGAGGTCGATATTAAAAAAAATATGGGAAAAACCCCCAGTGGATTTGTAGCGATTACCGGCGTTCCCGTTATTGTTCAGGGGGTTATTATAACAGGTCATCAAGTATTAGATGGCCAAAAACGTTATGCCCCATCAGGCGTTATAAAAGGGTTTGATGTGCAAACTGGTGAGCTTCGCTGGGCATGGGACATGGAAAAGCCTTACATCACCAAACTACCGCCAGAGGGGGAAACCTATACCAGAGGTACGCCAAACATGTGGACCTCAGCCACCGGCGATAATGATTTAGGTCTTGCTTATTTGCCCATGGGTAACTCGTCTGCCGACTACTGGAGTAGCTCACGCACTTCTGAAGAACTCAAATACTCAACCTCGCTAGTGGCGATGGACGTTAATACGGGAAAACCTGCTTGGTCATTCCAAACTGTTCACAAAGACGTTTGGGACTACGATTTGGGCTCTCAAGTTAGCCTTATAGACTACCCTACTGATAACGGACCTATACCTGCAGTTGTGCTACCAAGTAAGCAGGGTGATATTTATGTATTAAACAGAGAAACCGGTGAACTACTGACGGGCGTAGAAGACCGCAAGGTCCCAACTGGTGGTGTAGGGCCAGAGAAGCGTTCTAGCACCCAGCCATTCTCAACATTTCACACGCTTCGTAAACCGGACCTAACCGCCAGAGACATGTGGGGCGTGACCATGTTTGACCAACTGGCTTGCCGAATTCAATTTCAAAAAGCCAGCTATAAGGGCATTTATACCCCACCAACCACAGATCAACACTGGATCCAATATCCCGGGTACAACGGCGGCTCCGATTGGGGAAGCGTAGCAATCGATCCTTCTCGAGGCGTACTCATTGCCAATTATAATGACATGCCGAATTTTAACCGACTGGTTAGCCGCGAAGAAGCGAACGAGCGAGGCTGGAAACCACGAGATGAAATGGAGCATGATGAGGGTGGTCCGGAAGGTGCCGGTGACCCTCAACAAGGCACCCCTTACGCCGTGGATGTGAATGCGGGATGGCGCTTAGGGTTTACAGAATTATTATGCAAGCAACCTCCTTACGGTGGTATACGTGCTATAAGCTTGGAAGATGGCAGTACATTGTGGGATCGCCCACTAGGTACAGCGCGAAATAACGGTCCTTTTGGATTTGCCTCAGGTCTACCGCTAACTATAGGTACGCCCAATAATGGCGGAAGTGTTGTTACAAAAAGCGGTTTAATTTTTATCGCAGCAGCCACCGATAACCTTATTCGCGCTATAGATATCAATACCGGGGAAACAGTTTGGCAAGACGCGTTACCCGCAGGCGGGCAAGCGAACCCAATGATGTATCGTGAAAATGGAAAAAGTTACTTGGTCATCGTTGCTGCCGGCCACCACTTTATGGAGACACCACCAGGGGATTATGTCATTGCGTACGCACTAGACCAGTAGCAGAAATTGGGTCAGATTACATTTTTAGTTAATTTACTCTGACCCTGTTATTTTTGTTACTCGTTATAATGAGTAAAAACTTGATAGGGGGCGCCGCCGTAATCGTAGTCTGATAAAACAAGATTAATAACATCGCTTGCTTGAACGTCATAGAGCGTGGTTTCTAACAGTAAATCGTCAGTTTCGCTATCGTAAACATATACATCATAATCACCAGCTTCAATTTCTACATCAAGAGTGCTCAAATAAGAAAATGAGTCAGATTCATCGTATGAGTCAGGCGAACTTCCTTGCTCAATCACCTTCACAGAAATTGAGGTACTGCTTTCGTTGTCAATATTATGAGAAAAAAGCAGTTTCGCGTGGGTTTCAATAATTCTTAAGTCTTCGGTATTGGAATAAGACGTAACCGTGGAGTTTGCATTTCCACTACCTAATAACAGCGCAATTTCATCTGCATGAAAATCTATGCTAGTACTTTCTAATACGGCTTGGCTATCGCTGTCACGAAGATAAATATCAACATTAGTTGCCTCGTCTGGGTCATCAATGGCTATTAAAATAAAGTCAGACAGTTCACCAAAATAAATATCTTCCGCGACTAAATTTGACGTAGTACTTTGAGCCACTGATATAGCACTAGTATTAGTAATATTGTTACTTGCCCGAAGGTAACTGTCTTGCGCTTCATTAGTTAGTTGCCTCGCCCCGCTGCTGTTAAGCTCCACAATGCTGAAAAATGAATCCTCTATTCCCGCACTGTCATAACTAACTAATACGTAAGATAGCGCCTCTCCTTCTTCAATAGTTATGTCGTTTTTCATCGCTAAAATAGTATCGGTGCCTGACTCGGTAAAGACTATTTTATAATCGCCAGCGTCCAACTCAGTGTCTCCACTGACATCGGCTAATGAAAGCGTATAGGAGGCTGACTGATTAGTCAGTGAGCTATCGGCATCAAGAATGTATACATCGACAGAGTCGTCGTAGCTGGCTAAGTTGGCAAATTGCGCCATAGCGTAACCATCGTCAAAATCTGAGTCGTAAACATCGGACACGTCTATTTCTATTTCCAAGCTACTAGGGTAGTCGGTCTCGCCATATAAAATGTAGCTATGTACTTTTTTGTTATCGACTTTAAGTGAATCTTCGTCGATAAAATTGCTATTTTCCGTGTTAGGCAGTATTTGATTAAACTCAATGTCGTAAGAAACATTGCTTACATATGAGTATGCGGTGGCTTCGGCAAACGACATTTCTCCTTCCGAGTCATCATCTACCACAAACTCTATATCGGGCGATTGGGGCACTAAATTCACATATTGTGCGTAGCCATTGCCATTGCCATCTCCGTCTTCGTCATCTTCAACATATACGCATCCGGTTAATGATAATGCGCTAATAATGGCCACACTGGTGAAACACCGCTGATAAAAATACATAACATCACTCTTTTCAAATTGTGTTCTAGGAGGCATTTTCGTGGGGATAGTTGCGCAAAGCTGAGTAAATAAGGCGTAAAGAGGATTTCAACATTTGAACGTATAGTAGAAAAAAACCCACCTCGGGAAGTGTGTAGCCATTACTCCTTCACTTTTGGTAAATGATCTGCAAGCAAGTTTGTTTCAGCGTGTGTCGTAGTAAGAAAAAAGTGCGGTCAGATGTGTTGTTCTGTGGCAATATTTATTTAATTCTATGGCCTGCGTTTTGTTGGCCGACTAGATAAGGAAAATCTATGCTGATAAACGCGCGTAAATGTACTGGTGTTGCTCTAGCAGTAACTGTTGTGATTCTAAGTGGTTGTGGAGGCGGTAGCGGAGGTGGCAATACCACCACACCAGTAACTACTACACCACCTGTTAGTAACGAACCCACTTGGGATCCAGGTGTGTATGAATCACAATCTACTTTTATCGCGCAATGTGAATCACCAAGAACAGGGATAGATCCCTTCACAGGCAGCGCTTACCCTGATTCACAAGGCTCCGCGTTAGATGAAAAACTGTGGTTACGTTCATGGACCAACGACACTTATCTTTGGTACGACGAAGTTGATGACAATGACCCCGAGAATTTCTCGGTAATAGCCTACTTCGATCAGTTAAAAACCAACGAATTAACCCCAAGCGGAACAGCTAAAGATAACTTTCACTTTTCTCAAGACACCGCAGAATACAATGAGCTATCGCAATCAGGGGTGTCATCTGGGTATGGATTCGACTGGGAGTTTGTTGCTAACACTTCCCCTCGAGAGCTTGTGGTTCGTTTTACTGAACCTGACTCTCCTGCTGCATTGGCCAATGTACCTCGCGGCGCTTCATTGATTACGGTCAATGGTATCGACTTCGTGAACGACAACACCCAAGCTGGTGTTGATGCCCTTAATGCGGCGCTATTTCCTGAAAGCGCGGGCACTATTACCAATTTCGAATTTGAACTTATTGACGGCAGTTCGCTAGCTGTGGACATCACATCATCCGATGTAAGCGTAACGCCAGTGCAAAACGTTAGCGTGCTAGATACTGAAAATGGCAAAACAGGTTATTTTCAGTTCAATACCTTTATTCGCACAGCCCAAGATGGCCTTATCGATGCGTTTGATTTATTCGTAGATGAGAATGTAACCGAACTGGTTATAGATTTACGTTACAACGGTGGAGGCCTGTTGGCTTTGGCTTCTCAGGTTTCCTATATGGTAGCAGGCCCTAGCCAAACTAATAACGCTATTTTTGAAACCACTCGCTTTAACGATAAGAGCGGTACAACAAACCCGGTAACCGGCGGCACGGTACAAGCAACCCCATTTTATAGTAATGAAATAGACTACAATGCAGGCGTACTAACCAGCACCTTGTTACCTAGTTTGTCGCTTACACGTGTTTACGTGATAACCACGGGTTCAACGTGCTCAGCCAGTGAAGCGGTAATGAACGCATTGCGGGGGGTCGTTGTTGAAGTGGTACAAATAGGCTCTACTACCTGTGGCAAGCCATATGGTTTCTACCCTACCGATAACTGCGGCGAAACCTATTTCACTATTCAGTTCCAAGGTGTGAACAATAAAGGCTTCGGCGATTACGCCGACGGTTTTATGCCGGTAGCATCCCCTAGCTTCGACTTTGAACTACCCGGCTGTGATGTGGAAGACGATTTTACAGCATCACTAGGTGACCCCGAAGAAGCCATGCTTGCAGCGGCCTTAGAATATTCTGCTACCGGCAGCTGCCCTGTGGTTGCTTCCACAGAAGAACTCACTAGGGCTAACGCTTTAGGTAATCAAGAAAGTGCTGCTAGCACAGCGAGTAACCAAACAGGAGAAGCCCTGTTATCTATTGATAATCCGAATACTCGTAGAAATACCTTTATTTTGCACAATAAGGTTAACGAACCTGTTATTGAGGAGCGCGAATAATGGCAGTTGTTAAAACGGTACTAGGTGCACTTGTCATTCCACTTGCTGTAGCAAGTGGCTGCGCAATGACCCCTGTGCCGAATGAAAAAGACTTGGTTGACGCACTCACTGACGACTTGAGTTTTGCCCAGAAACAGATAATAGAAACTAAAATTAGCGACTGGTTTGGTGGCATCAAAATTACCCTTGCCGACGATGTATTTTCTGAGTCTTCGCAAGTTAGTATTGAGCGTAAAGCACACTTGGACGAAAGAAGATTACCTATTGAGGGAAGGCACAATAATCCCGCATTTACGTTTACCTTACTGACCGATGGTGAGCATTGTGTTTTGCGCAATGATCTAACTGGTGATATTGAAAAGCTAAGTGATATTTCTTGCTTAGCACAATAGCAAATTTTAAAAAGGGTCAGAGTGTTTAATTAACTCTGACCCATTATTTATACTTTACGGTTGCAGACTCGCCAGCACCCACCCGCTGGTATTGCGGCTTTACAAAACTCGTATGTACCGAGCCCAATGCTTTTGAAAGCGATAAAGTCACTTCATCTACATGCGCAAATGTGTGTCGAGACTGCAATACTAGTTCAGCGTCGTGTGGAAGTGCTTCGCTATGCGAGGTGTAGCTAACCGTTTCAACAGGTATTTTTTGTTTATTGATCACTAGAGTGGTTGTTTTTTGAAGCGCGCTTTTTACATAGTCAATTTGCTCTTCAGCGGTTAAGTCTTCAGGCATAAGCGCATCAATATCACCGAACAGCCATGCTGGCTCGCTACGAAATGCGCTGAGCAAATGTGTCGCATTAGTACGCACCGTCGGCCACATACGCACCCCCCATTTTTACTCTGCCCCATTTTTACTTTGCCCCATTAATCATGTCTTTAGCTGTATTTTGAATACCTTCTGCTGACTGGCCATTAACGTTTAGCATACCTTCTAAATTTAAGGTACCGCCTTGATTGTTGTAACCTATGAAGGTTGTTTTGTGTGGACCCAGATCTAACTGCCTTAATACTCCCGCCATTACTTCTGCACCTGTGTGTGTAACGATAATACGTAGTGGAGATTTAGGTAAAATACGCTCTATGCTCGCAGGCTCATGGCAATATTCAGCCTCTGTTTTGTCTCGAGGTGCACGAAATCGACCTGGTTCTAGCAGAGCGACAACCGAGCATTTTATCCCCTCCTTCTTCAACGAATTTGCCGCAGAAAGACAAGCCTGCAATTGATACCCGCCTACGGCTATAAGCTGTATATCTGGGCTTGATTGTTCCAGGGCAATAAATAATCCCTCATTCGCGGCATGTTCAGACTCAGCTTTATTCGTAATGACTGGTAATTCTTTTTTTGCCGCCACGATAGCAGCAATTTTGCCATGGGTTTGATATACGTTTTTAAGTATTGAGTTTGAAGTGTTGGCATCAATCGGAAAATACACAGGTGCTACATCAGACATTTCGCAAATCCAGTTTTCAGTAAACTTAGGATCTTGATGAGACTGTTCATTTTTTCCGTTTTCCCACGTATGCGAGGTGGCTATTATAGGCACGCTTATCCAACTTGCCGAACGATTCGATACTTTTAAATTTCGGGAAAAAATGGCTTCTTGCCTCATGGCTCCTAGCATTTTCATTGCGAAAGCTTCGTAGGTTACAACCAAACCTATACCTTGCTTATTAGCCAACACTGCTGACACCACGGCTTCTTCATTTAGTGCGGTAATCACCCCACCTGTTAACGACTCTAACTCTTCGTCTTCTGGTGCACTTACACGGTGCTTAAGCGTTCTGATTGTAGCCATCATTTGATTGCTTTGTATCTCGTCAGGGTTCCCCAATCGAAAGCGCAAAGACTTATTGGTAAGGATCAAGTCGTTAATCCACTGATCAATCTGAGCAAGGCACGATACTGATCCCTCTACTTCTGAATAATTATCATCGGGAAAAGTTAGGCTAACTTGTTTTAATAACCGTAATTCATGATCCTTTTCCTGTACTCGTTCGGTGCTCCGATGATTATTCAAAACCTTAACACTTTCTAATAGCGCTTCTTGAGGAACATGAAGCTTAGCCGTTGCCTCATTAAAAGCTGCTCTTGCCTTATCGTCATCTACTAAGCTATTACCTAACGGGAGACTATGCGCTGCATTTGTCCCTGCTGAAGGTAGACCATAGCCTTTTGCAACCTCAGCAATAATATAGGGTAGTTTGACAGGGTACGAATTCCGCCCAGATTCTGCTTCGTAACCGCGTTTAGCTAACGTCTCCGTAGCATTAATGATTGCAATTGCGTATGCGGCAGGATCGCTACCATCTATAGTGACAGGATCAAAATCGTGTAACTCCAGATGTTGTTTAAAGTAACTGGTGCCCCCTTCTTGTACCATCAAAGTACGCTGATCAATTCTGCGTCCGTTATCAATCATAACAGGCGCGACTAATCCTGTGTCTGAAGCACGCCACCAGCGCGGAGCCCAATCACTTCCTCTTTGCTCTTCAAATGCCCCGTCACTTAAAAAGGTGACCAGCTCTTGCCCCGGAAGCGGCATATGAACGTACTTGAGTGAAGTGAAACCTAAATACCCTCCCTCAGAAATTCCTCCCGCCGTGTGTAAATTTACATGACTTCCCACACGAGACTCTAATTGCCCTTCGGCATTTAGATCATATCGGTAGTAGTCATTACACAGCCGGCTCAGCCCTTTCTCGTTACATGAATAAAGTTGTTCTTTCTCTTCATACTGATTGCCGGTAATTGCATTCACAGCTTCTATTGCCGCCACACAGTGCCCTTGGCCCATAACCCATGAGCGAGTTTTACCGCTTAAAGCATTAGCCAGAAGATACCCTGTATAAGCGGGCGTCATATTCAGTGCCCCCCCCTGTATGGCCCTGCGCTTTTTCTTTAAAATCGTCGATATTTAGTGGGTTGCCTGCCATAGACACACGTTTTGCGTAGGTCATGTGGGCAACCAACCACATGCTGGCACTACAGATTCGATCAGCTGCTTTTAGCAATTCTATTGCGTTTAATAATTCGGATTGTTCACCACATGCAGCGTGATAGTGTTGGGATAAATACTTTTCGACAATATTCATCGTCGAGGAAGTATGTTGGATTTTTCCATACCCCTTAGACCACTCATTGAAAGCGTCATTAACTTTTGCGTTGAATACTGCCGGCATTATCCATTCTCCTTCGTATACGTTTTATATTGGTTAAGCATCACTTTGCATTCGTCACTGGGGGTAACCCAAATCTCAGTTTGGGAACCTGTATCGTGAATTGCACAGCATCCTTCTGCATGCTTGTTTTTCTCTTTAGAGACAGAAATGCCAAGCCCTGCAAAACGTGACAACCCAGATTCCCTCACTTCAGGTTGGTGCTCCCCTAGCCCTCCACCGAAGGCAATTGCGTCTACGCCACCCAAGACCCCCATAAAAGATCCAATTGCTTTGGTCAGTGCATAAGAATATACGTCGCGAGCGAGAACCGCATCGGCATTTTGGCTCTGTTTCAGTGTGCGATAATCTCCGGAAATACCACTCAAACCAGCCAGCCCCGCTTCACTATTAAACATTTTGGATAAGCTTTCTAACGTGTAGTTTCCATGCTCTAGCAAATGCAGAACGATGTTTGGGTCGATAGCACCGCTGCGCGTTGTCATGGGTAAACCGTCGGTTGGGGTATACCCCATAGTGGTATCTATTACGCATCCATCCTGCCAGGCAGCTAATGAACTTCCACCCCCTAAATGAATGGTAATAACACGCTTAAATCGCTTTTGTTTTTGAAGTTGCTCCCATTGAGATTGATGTGCAAGCCCATGGAAACCATATTTCATGACTGGCCACCGTTTGGATAGTTCATCTGGAAGCGGATAAACTCTCGCGTACTCTGGAAGGGTATTAAAAAGAGCAGAATCGGAAAAAACAAAGTGATTGCAATCGGGCCACTTGTGAAGCCCATGTTCAATTAATTCAAGTGAGATTTTGTTATGAAGAGGGGCTAAGGGTAACCAATGTCTAATTTCATTCAGGCAATCCTCATCAACCTTTTGAGGATTACTATCCTTTTTTCCAATGTGAACAACACGGTATAATAGTGTGCTGCAAGGCAAAGCGTCATTTAGGTATGAGGTAAAATGATTAAGGAGCTGTTCTGGTTCACCTTCAATGGACTGATGTTCGAGTCGATTATTTCCCTCCCATAACTGAAGTTCCAGAGAACCACTTCCCGCATTACAAACAAGAATTCTTTCAGAGTTATTTTCCCCACAGAAATCTTTACAACAATCATCGGAGTCTCTAACGGGGTATGAGGATCTATTATCTCGCATAGCTCAATTATGTGCTTTGGGATAATTTTATAAACGAACCGTTCTTCCATATTGATCACTCTAGGAACAAATAAATTACAAAAAAATAGTGGCTGAGAAATAAGGGCCCATAAATCAAAAACTACTTTTGATCTTCCGCTTTTGTATCAGGCACCACTATATATTGAAGTTCAGAATTAGGGGTATGTCGCTAGACGAAACAGTAAAAACGCGCTGCCTCTACAGCGTTTATTCACTTAACCATTATGTAGGGTAAAAGAAACGAGCTAACGAATTTCACCCTCGTTCAAATGTACTCTTACCACATTTAGCTTTACTCTATGTGAAGAAACGTGACAAAAACGAGACTAAAAAATGCAACCTCACGACCATTCACCACTAGATGATTTTAATGAATACCCCGAACACACGATGCTATCGCGAAGCACAGACTTCCTAAAATTAATGCAACGCAGGCACAGTATTCGACATTTCAGCGACCAATGTGTAGACAAAACGATTATAGAAAACTGTATATTAACTGCCGGCTCCGCGCCAAGTGGTGCCAATCATCAACCTTGGCACTTTGCAGCTATTCAATCGGCCGCAGTAAAGCAAAAGGTGCGAGAGCAAGCGGAAGCGCACGAGCGAGGATTTTATGAAGGTCGTGCTGGGCAACAATGGTTAAACGACCTTAAGCCTTTAGGCACAGATTCAAGCAAGCCCTACTTAGAAACAGCTCCTTGGCTTATTGCAGTATTTAGTCAAAAATTTGATGAAGTGGAAAGCGGAGAAAAACGTCAAAATTACTATGTTCATGAATCTGTAGGCATTGCTGTTGGCATGCTTATTACCGCGTTACATAATGCAGGCCTAGCAACACTTACCCATACGCCCAAGCCTATGAGCTTTTTGACCGATGTATGTCAGCGGCCCGATAACGAGCGCGCTTATATGCTTATTGTTGCGGGGTATCCGGCACCTAATGCAACCATTCCAGCACATGCTAGGCAGAAAAAGTCACTAAACGACGTAGCCAGCTTTCTTTAATGAAAAGCTGTCAAAGTGTTGTAGGGTAAAGACCTTTAAGTCGGCTTCACTCTGGCCCCGTTTTTTGTTCACCCAAGAAACGGGGGGCAGGTTACCCTGCATACATTTATAGTAATCTAACCACAACACTTCTTGTATTTTTTACCGCTACCGCAAACACAGGGATCGTTACGTGCAGGTACTTTTTCTACCGTTACAGTACCCTTTTTATTCAGTAGCACTGTTAACTCTTGTATAGATTCCACCGCTCCTTCCTTTGTATCAATAGTAATATCTGCATACAAATCTGCGTCCGCCACTAATGCTTTTACTTCTTGTTTTCGAGCTTCATTGGTTACCACTAATTTAAGCGGATATTTTTTACTGCCTGCAATACGGCTGGCATTTCGTTCATAACCGTATGTTAGGGTCGTTTGACGAGCGTCTTTACGACCTTTGAAAAAAAATTTATCTGACATTTGGTGTTCCAAACATTTAAAAGTAGAAGGAGGGTGACATCTTTAAGTCGTCACAAAAATTAGCTAATCAACCGAGGCCTTGGATAAGAAATTTCAAAATGAAGTCATTTTTCTCAATCATTTCATTAAAGAGCTATTAGCTATCTATTTTCAATCCATTTAACTAGAGTAAGTCATAATATCTTTGCCTGAATTAGGGCGTCCATGATGTGGTTTAGTTACTCTAAACCCATGATGAGCGATAAAAAACAGAGGGTAAAATTGACTTTCAGGGGTTGCGTATCCGAGATTCAGATTAACCACGCATGGTGAATTATAGAGAGCTATATGATGATCTGCTTATGTCTAGTCTACTACAAGTGCAAAGCACACACACAACCTACGTAAGATTAACGTAGCATTTAGAACAAAAACGCCGCACTAAAGCGGCGTTATAGTTCCAAATTTACATTCTTTGTTTTCGGGATAGATGAAAATGCGGGCTATAAACGAGGAGCTACAAACGGGGGCCGCTTACTTTTAGCTATAATTGATGCAGCCCCCATTAATGTTTTACTTTTTGTTAGGCACAATCAGGTACTTTTCACCTGTCTTCTTAGCATTGTATAAGGCGACATTTTCAGGCTGCAGTGCTTCTTCAAGGCTTAATTCTTTGGTGTAAGAAGACGCAAAAGTAGTGTTAATTTCAGAGGCAACTTTCTGATAAAGTGCGCCTACACGCTTTTTATCTAGTTTGCCAAGGAAGCGCATAAGTAACCAGCCGCCAATTCCCCATGTCATACCGAAAGCTCGATTTAGTATAGTTGGAGAGAAATCTAGGCCACCGTATATATACACTTGCTTGTTGCTGTCAGAACCATAGGTGTTGAAGCCTTTGGCATCTTTACTGCCTGACGCTTCCATCATGGTAAGAATGTCGCTTACTAACTCGCCGCCGCCAATAGCATCAAATGCTAACGTAGCGCCTGTTTTATCAATAGCGTGGTAAAGCTCTGCTTTGAAATTCTCGCTAGTAGAATCAAGCACAATTTTAGCGCCTAAGTCTTTAAGAATATCTACCTGTTGCTGACTACGCACAATGTTTACCAAATCAACGCCTTCTTCTAAGCAGATTTTGTTTAGCATTTGGCCCAAGTTAGATGCAGCTGCGGTATGTACTAAAGCTTTATGGCCTTCCATACGCATGGTTTCTACCATACCCAGTGCAGTCAACGGATTTACAAACGAAGACGCCGCTTGCTGCGCCGTTGTGCTTTCCATATGCGGCAAACATGCTTGCGCTGGAACACATGCATATTCGGTGTAAGCTGCGCCAGTTAGAATAGAAACAGTTTTACCCATTAGTGCCTGAGCTTCAGGGCTATCGCCTGCCCCAACAACCGTTCCCGCACCTTCGTTACCAATAGGTAAAGTTTGATCAACGCGCGACTTAATGCGCATCAACATTGATTTATGAACTGGTGCAACCAACGCATTTTTACTGGCATCAAAGGTGGCTTTATCAAGGCTGGCAGGGCCGAACATGGGCCACATATCAGAAGGATTAATTGGTGAAGCTTCCATACGAACTATCACTTCGTGTGGCTTAGGCTCAGATACATCTACCTCTTTGATAGATACCTCTAGTTCGCCTTCTGATTTAATAAGCGTAAAAAGCTGTTTGGATTTATTCATTTTGGTTGTCTCGCTATGTTAATCAAGATCTACGTGTGAGCTAAGCTAACATGGCGTTAACATCAGTAATATTTATATTGGTAATATATATAGGTGCAAATGAGTTATAAAAATAAAAAAAGGATAGAGTACATTTAGGTTTGAGCAACTCTGACCCCATTATTTTCACAAGGCTGATATACTATGCTAGAAAATTAAATAAACACTTACAGAGTACCTTTACTACCAATGATAAATACACAACACCATTTAGCAGGCAATGAGTGAAAATACCTAAACGCCTACAACCTCTCGTCGATGATGGTTTAATTGACGAAGTATTAAGCCGCTTAATGAGTGGTAAAGAAGCCGATGTTTTCGTGGTTCGCTGTGGTGAACATGTTCGTTGCGCAAAGGTTTATAAAGATGCGGTTAAACGTAGCTTTAAAAAAGCGGCACAGTATCAAGAAGGTCGCAAAGTGCGAGGTGGTCGCCAAGCACGTGCTATGGGCAAACGTTCTAGCTACGGACGCCAAATTGAAGAAGAAATTTGGCAAACTGCAGAGGTAGATGCCCTATCACGTTTAAATGAAGCCGGTGTGCGTGTACCAGATACATACTGCTGTATAGATGGCGTGCTGCTAATGGAATTGGTGTCTGATGAACACGGCGATGTAGCGCCGCAGTTAGGTCATGTTAGCTTTAGCAAAGAAGAAGCAATAGCCCAGCATAAACTCATGATGCACAATATTATGCTAATGCTTTGCGCGGGTATTATTCACGGCGACTTGTCTGAGTTTAACGTTCTTGTAGATGACAAAGGCCCTGTCATTATCGATTTACCCCAAGCGGTAAATGCCTCAGCCAACAACAACGCCGAGGCCATGTTTGCTCGCGACGTTAATAATATTCGCCGTTATTACGGCGAGTTTGCTCCCGAGCTATTGAATACTAACTACGCAAAAGAAATGTGGGCGCTATTTGAAGAAGCCAACCTAACGCCTAATTCTGTCCTTACAGGTGAGTTTGAAGATGACAGTGAAGATGCTGATGTAGACGCCATTCTTGAGGAAATACAAGCAGCCGCTGATGAAGAGCAAGAACGGTTAGCACGTATTAATTTTTCGGATGATGATTAGCAGATAAAAATGGGGGAGCAGAGTACTTATAGTTATCGCGTTACCCGCCGTTACTTGACACTTATTTTAACTGCACGAAATTGAAATAATTGAATTAAAATTAAATGCTAGTCGCAAAATTTAGTAGGTGCTAAATTTACGTGGCATTCGCAAAGCAATGTGATTTTATAGGCCTGAATGCCCGTTACGCATTTTAACGGACTGGTAGGTAATCAAAGCCCGATTTACTCGGGCTTTTTTGTGCTCTTTCAATTTAACCTAATTAGTTTTACTTGCTAGGTATCGGGCTGAAGTTTTATTAAACGGCCGCCTTCTTTGTCTTCAAGTACATATATGTTGCCCTTGTTATCTTGTTCCACCTCACGAACCCGTTTACCCCATTCGTAACGTTCCGCCTCTTCCACATTCCACTTTTGACCATCTTGACTGAAAGTAACCCGCACTAACGCTTCTGAAGACAAACCGCCTATGAAGCCATTCCCTTTCCAGTCTTTGTACATGTCACCCTTATAGATAATAAAACCCGCCGGGCTTATGGCAGGTACCCACGCATTTTCTGGCGCTTTATAAATAGGGTAATCTTCGTGGTTCGGTATTTTTACACCGGAATAATGGTCGCCCTGCGAAACGACGGGGTAGCCATAGTTACGCGCTTTTTCAATAACATTGAGCTCATCACCATGACGGGGGCCCATTTCATGGGACCATAAATTGCCCTGTTCGTCGAAATCAATACCCAATGGGTTACGGTGCCCGAGCGTCCATATTTGTTCTGTCACGCTACCGTTGCCATAAAATGGATTATCCTGTGGCACGCTTCCATCTGCATTTAAGCGCAAAATTTTTCCCAAGTTCATCGCCATGTTTTGCGCTGGCGTAAATTTCTGCCTGTCTCCTGACGTAATAAACAAGTAGCCGTCCGGCGAAAACGCCATACGATGTGAATAGTGCCCATTTCCGGTTACTTTCGGTGATTGATGCCAAATAACTTCTCTGTCAGACAAATTTGCACCGCTATCAGAAATATTTAGTGTTGCGCGCTCAATCACTGCCCCACTGTAGGCATCATCTTTGGGATCGCGCACTATGTAGGAAATATAGATGGTGCTATTCGTTTTAAAATCAGGGTGAACAATTACATCACCTAAACCACCTTGCCCTCGCGCTTTAACGTTGGGAGTGCCGGTTACTGCAAAGCGTTTCTGTTGGTTCTTATCAAGCAACCACAGTGTGCCAGCCTTTTCTGTTACTAAACTATGCCCATCAGGTAAAAATACCATTGCCCAAGGGTTTTCGAATGATGTTATAGCTTTTCCGACAAGCATAGTGCCCTTACTGCCTTTCAACTCAACCTGAGTTGGAAAGTCAGACTGAGCCGACGCAACGAAGGAGGTTGCTAGCATAGTAAAAAGAAAAGCTACTTTTTTTCCCGTGATAGGTTTTCGCATAGTCGTTGTTAACCTTGTAAAAGGTTCGCGTAATACTTGTCACACCGCAGTGTGGCACGCAAATGATGATTAATAACGATGTTTACGCGTGTTTATTGGGTACGGCTCACTTGCGCTAACATCGGCTAATTTTGCTTTGTTTCGCAGCCCGCCATCATCCTATCGATAGGATGATGGCGGGTTGTTGTGGTATCTAGCCCAAAGACGCCTAAATTGCCTTGGATCTTCAAACCCACACCGCTGGGCGATTTCTTCTACCTGCAACGGCGAGTGTTGCAAGAGTTGCTGGGCTAAACTTAGTCGTAATTTGTAAATATATTCTTTACTAGTAATACCGGTGCTGTCTTTAAATATTCGCGCAAAGTGGCGTTTACTGCAATGCCCTAAGTCAGCCAGTTCGTCTACACTCCAACTTTTAGCAGGGTCTTGCTGAATCTTGTCTTGAATTGTATGAATTCTTTGCTGTAAATGGTTTCTGTGCTCCAGATACGGTGACAAACTAGGATCTTGCATACCTCGGCGAATAAACAATACCATTTGCCTGGCTATCTTTGCCGATATTTGGGGGCCAACTTGCTGCTGTACCAAATGAAGCGCTAAATCAATTCCAGCGGATACACCAGCGCTGGTATACACATTGCCATCTTGTACAAATAATCGGTTTTCAAGTACTTGCTTAGCGGTAAGTAAAGCAGATAACTCATTGCAGTGCATAAAGTGTGTGGTGCATTTTTTATTATTCAGCAACCCCGCTTTCGCCAACACCAATGCTCCTGCACAAACACTGATCACTTTGGCAAATTGATGTTGTGCTAACCATCCACATACTTTTTGCATCACAGGCGTATCAAGTTTAATTTCATTACCCACCATGCCGGTTACTAATAGCCAAGCATTTGGTTCAACGGTATTTGGCAAAGGGTCAACTGACAAACTCATTCCAAGGGAGTTTTTAAGCGAAGTTTCTGGCCCAACAAAATGCAGCTTAAAATGTTTTCTTCC
Source organism: Alteromonas sp. KS69 (assembly GCF_003989595.1). Lineage (NCBI taxonomy): Bacteria > Pseudomonadati > Pseudomonadota > Gammaproteobacteria > Alteromonadales > Alteromonadaceae > Alteromonas > Alteromonas sp. KS69. The sequence goes on from NZ_PYHU01000043.1 coordinate 23,937, forward strand.
GTAGCGATTTGCATAAGCAAACACCTCTGATGGCCCTACCACATCTAACATCAAAAGCTCTGGGAACAATACGATGTAGATGGGTATAGTGTCACTGTCGGCATTTGTATTCACGCCAGCATCGAAAGCGTTAGCTTCAAAAGTATTCGCACACTCAGCCATTATAAACTCACCGCCGCAGCTTTACGGCGAAAGCGACCACCAAAGGTATTAAGTAGCAGGCCAAACAATACCAGGATAATACCCAGCCACTGCATGGGCGTAATACTCTCATCAAGTATGAGTGCAGCAGAGCTTAGCCCTACAATAGGAACGCCTAACGACAACGGCGCAATTTGGCCGGCCGGATAACGGGTTAATAGATAACTCCAAAGCCCATAGCCGGTTATGGTGGCCCCAATCGCCAGATACAGTAACGCGCCAAACGACACCCAACTAAACCCACTTAAACTTGTGATAATTTGCTCGGGTCCTTCAATAAAATAACTGCCGATGAAAAATGGAATAGGCGGTACCCATGCACTCCAAACCACTAAGTTAACGTTCGAATTAAAGCCTCGATTGCTAATGCTTCTAGCACTAATATTACCCAAAGCCCAGCTTGCCGCACCTGCCATGGTTAAACCGAACCCTAGGGCTGTGATGCTATGGTCGTCTTTACTTAGTGCAATAAAAGTTAAGCCAAACCCGGCAATAAAAAAGGCCCACACTTGATAATTTTTTATTGATTCTTTTAGAAAAAACATAGCAAAAATCATGGTGAACAAAGCCTGTGCTTGTAGTGCAAGCGATGCTAAACCCGCGGGCATCCCATAGGCCATAGCAGAAAATAAAAACGCAAATTGCAGAAAACTAATGGGCACAGCATAGGCCACCCACCATATAAACGGGGTGTTGGGCCGTTTGAAAAATAAAGCACCTACCGATGCGACTAATAGAAAACGCAAACCGCCCATTAATAAAGGAGGCATACCTTCTAAACCCCAAACAATAGCAACAAAATTCACGCCCCATATCACTATTATAAATATAGCGATCAATAAATCTTTTCCTAACATCCCCTACCCTTTTTTGCTGATATTAATTGATTAGCGTTGATGCGCCGGAATATGTTTTATTGTGTCTACAAACGTAGTGATTTCTTGCTCACTGAGTTGCCCGATAACCTTCTGTTTACTTGCACTGTGATGCTGTAAACCCAAACCCGGACGATATGCTTTTACAGGGCGTATAGGCCTTCGTTGCAAGTCACCCCCGCAGTTAGGGCAAACGCCTTGCAAAACGCCCTTCAAACAATCTTCACAGAACGTACATTCATAAGTACAAATATAGGCCTTTGATGAGTTAGCAGATAACGGCGCATTACAACATTCACAATTAGGTTTGAGTATCAACATAGAGGCATGCCCAGATGGTTGTTAATAAAGATACTAAGCCTGTTTTCACATGGATGATAGGGCAAAAACTCAATCTTAGCGGGTCAAAAAGGACATAAGCAAAAAATGAGGTAGAATCTGGGTGTTTGAGGGTTGTGATGACATAAGGCTAAGGGGAAATTGTGAATTTGGCAGCCCGCCGTGTATACGCCCCATTAACCGCTGTATATGGCTATAATGCCACCTTCAGGCTGTTATTAATCAATCATATGTTGGTGTGGCGTGTCCATGTGCTTAACGCATTCGAACATAAAGGCATCAACTTCGCTTTCTTTGTGATAATCGGCATAGTGTAGCCCAACCTCAGACTCTGCGTTGATATGCCGGATCGCGCCTTTTATTGTGCAACAAATACCAGAACTCGGCAGCGTTAAAACGATTTTCACGTTGCTATCCGGAAGGTTTTGAGGCATTTCGGATAATAATTTAATTCGGATACCGGAATAACTCATATCAACCATATTACCCTCCAAGTTAATGCTATTTTCACTTACAGGGTTACTTATTATGACGTCTGCATGTACACCTTTGAGATTAAATCGCGGGTGTTTTCTTTTATCATTAATCATCTTAGCTATTGTCATAAATTTTTACTAAGCGTAGTACCAGGTTACGTAAAAACCAAGTTTCGTTGCTAATGACAAATGCTGTCAGAGTACTATTCGGCGAATAGTATACTTTTTGGGAGATAATGTACTCCAACCCAATTATTTTAGTATTATGGCGCCAAATTTTATGCGTTGTGGGCTTCCCTCTTATGTCATTTAGCGCTTTAGGCTTATGTACTGAATTATTAAACACCGTAGCCCAAAAGGGCTATACCACGCCATCTCCTATCCAGAAGGAGGCCATTCCCGCGATATTGAACAAACAAGATGTTATCGCGATTGCGCAAACAGGAACCGGTAAAACAGCCAGTTTCTCGTTACCAATTTTGCATCTATTGGCAGATATGCCACGCCCAGAACCCAATTGTGTAAGAGCCCTAATCATAGCCCCAACTCGAGAGCTTGCTGCCCAGGTTGCACAAAACGTAGAGACTTATAGCCAAAACATAGATATTCGTTCTACGGCTGTATTTGGTGGCGTACGGATTGAGCCTCAAAAATATGCGTTAGAGCAAGGTGTCGATATCCTTATTGCAACACCAGGGCGCTTGTTAGATTTATACGAACAAGGCGCAATTAATTTCAACTCTCTTGAAATACTGGTGCTAGACGAAGCCGATCGCATGTTGGACTTAGGTTTTATTGATCATATTCATCACATACAAAAGCTTCTGCCAGAGACACGACAAACTCTTCTATTTTCAGCCACATTTTCCAAAGAAATAAAAACACTCGCTACCACAATGCTTAATACCCCAGTGACTATCGAGTTAGCCAAGGCGAATGATCACATTGAAAAGATTAAACAGGTATTACACCCAGTGGACAAAGAGCGGAAAAGCGAGCTTCTGATCCACCTTATTAAAAACAATGACTGGTCTCAAATATTGGTGTTTACGCGCACCAAACGCGGTGCCGATGCCTTAAGAAATGAACTTGAAGCAATAGGTATTGCTGCCGAATCAATACATGCAAACAGAACGCAGCAAGCACGCACATTGGCGTTAAATGGTTTTAGAGATGGCAGCATTAAAGTATTAATCGGGACAGACCTTGCCGCTAGAGGCATCGATATTCAACAGTTGCCTTGCGTTATTAACGTCGACCTGCCCTATGTAGCCGAAGACTATATTCACAGAATAGGTCGTACAGGCAGAGCATCATCGGAAGGCTTAGCGATTTCGCTATTTAGCGACGACGAAGCGAAGCAGTTGAACGCTATCGAACGCTTTATTGGACGGCAGTTTAAAAAGACATTTGTTTCGGGGTTTGCACCAAAACCAAAGCCTAAACCACCTATTTCTAGTATAGATGAAGACTTATACGGAAACTTCGAAGCTGACAATAAACCAAAAGGTAAAGGCAGATCGAAAGGACGCAGAAAGCGACGCTAAGAAATAATGGGGGCAAACAATGTGGTCAGAGTATTGTTACAAGATAGAGTCTTTTTACAAGAGAATGTACTCTGACATCTTTTTTCACCGCTCAAAAAACACATCAACCAAATCAGCAAGGGTTTCTTCTAACTCTTCTTCAAAGGCATCAATATCGATATTGAAACTGTTCATATATTTGTCGGCATTCGCACGGGATACAGTGATATTTTTCATTTGAAACTCTAGCTCAGGAAGGGATTTGTCGTAACGGGGCTTAATAGCCCAGCGTAAACAGTGTCCGTGGTGATCTTTAAGTTTTTGTTTGGCAAAAACACAGAACTCCTCAATGTAATCTGTACCTTGTGGCCCAAGGCAGCCAGGTTCAACGCGAGACATCACCAACAACTTTTTGTACAGAGGGAGTCGTGTATTCATTATATCTTTGAATGATTTAAAGATTTGATTATCGGCAAAATTTACTAATCTTGCCAGTTTAAGTCGTGAGGCTGCGGACTTTTGAAGAAATAAAGTACTCTGGTTCCATTATTTCTAGTTGCAATCAGTAACGGTAATGGTTGGCTTTTCACCTTGATTTGGATGGCGATAGGTTAATTTACATACATCAGTTGCGGCAATCTCAGCGCTAGAGAGATCACTGGTTTGACGCTCTAACGTGAAGGTAACTTCAGGTGCAGAGCCTGTTAGTTTCCAATCATCTTCTGTGAAATCTAAGGCTTCTTTAAGATTCGTTTGCGTTGCGTAAGGATAGCCGTAACGCACGCGAATACCTGATGCTAGTGTTGTATCCGCACTGCTTTCCACGCCCTCAATCAGCGCTTTAGCGTAAACAATTTCAGAAGACGAGGATAGCGCAGCGCTTAATCCTTCAAGTGCACCCGCTTGGGCATCTTTTTGAATATTCAAAAGCTTTGGGGCCGCGGTAGTCGCAAGTACGCCCAGTACGACTATAACTATAATCAACTCAATTAAAGTAAAGCCATTGGCACGTTGGCATTTATTCATATACAAAAGGCACTACACTAGTATTAATCTGACCTAAGTGTATTACACACAAAGAAAATTTAAAAATAGACGAAAGCCTAAAAATGGGGGCAGAATACTTTTTAGAGATAATAAACTAACTCTTCCCCCTTATTCTATTCTGCTTGAGATGCGTATTCGTTATGCATAAGCCACGCATAAGCGGTAGTGAAGGCAGGCTCTTGGAACTGCTTCAAACCTGTTTCTGCAAAAGGCACTGCAATTGGGTTTCTTCGTATTGACTCTTTAATATCTGTCGAGCTAAATACAACTACATCCAACCCTTCAATTAATTCAATAGCCGCTTCTAATTTGAAGCCAATAGCGCTGCCAGCAAATTTACCTTTGCTTTGACGCTGGCGAATTATCACAGCATCAATTTTGTAGTCGGCAACAAGTTTAGCGAAAGTGCTTTGAAAGCTTTTTAGCCCTTTAGCACTGGTATCGGCCAACGTTAACCGGCGCGTTCGGCAGTCGGGAACATGAAACAAACCATCTATTAGCGACAACAGACACACATTTGCTTCGTTACTTTTTAAATCTACACCACAGACTTTCATATCAATTCCTATTCACATTTATAAATCATTATAACGTGTTTCACTGATGATATTTACCCACACTCAATTTTCTTTGGCTACTCAATATTTTTTTTTCCCAGAAATAGTGTCGAAAAATAGCAGGAAATAGGATCAGCGTGCCTTTATATCAATAAAGTACTCTAACCCTGAGGGATCCCCACGAATTTAATTTCATGTACCTCCACCCCAGGCTTCGTCTACTAAGGAGCTGTACCACTCGAGTGCAGCTTTCCATTGTCGTATGGTAAACCGTATCCTACAGGCGATAGCCCTGAGCCCAAGGTAGTGGAACGATAAAACTCTTTTTGTATTGGTGTTTGCTTGGAAGCGACGATGTTTACTTGAGGTGACTAG
>NZ_PYHU01000044.1:0-125727 GCF_003989595.1 Alteromonas sp. KS69
CAAAGATCAACAGGCCCTAGATAGCAGTCGCTTTCAAGCAGGTCTCGGAGTTTCTTACACTTACACGCCGATTATCAATTATCGCAGCAACTCGCATATTGATTTAAGCCCTTTTTCGCCAGACTCAGGTGGTGACACCACTCTTGTAACATTCGACCAAGAGTTTTCTAACAAGAGCTATCTCAACTTTGAAATCGCTGCCAAACTACCTTGGATAGAACTTGGTTTAAGTATACCTACTTATTCTGAAGCCAGCACAATTACGGCACCTGTGTCAAATGAGTTATTGGACGGTTCTGAAAGCACTACCGCAATTTACCAGACTACTATTGTGTCTGAGCTTGATGTCGAATACGACTTTTCGGTAAGAGTGCCTATTTTGGGTAACTACAAGCGGTGGATTTATAAATATGCCAATAACAGTCAGATGGATTACGGACTTTTGATGGGATTAACAGGGTTTAGTGTTTCTGATCGGGTTACGACAGATGTACGCTTTAGAAACGACCGTACTCCGTTTAATAATTTGCCTGCGGCAGAAACGGTTGAAACGTCGAGAGACATGAGTTTTCAAACTGTTTACTTTGGTGGCTATTACGAGTTTGAGTTTGTTGATGAGCTTTATATGACAGTGGATATAAAATGGCACAATAATAGAAGCAGTGATGGCAGTCAAATTGACGTGGATGGCTTTACATCATCATTGCGGATCATTTATTCACCTACACTTGATTTCATTGATTTTTAAGCGCTTATGTTAAAAGGGGAGTTACTCCCCACAAAAGCCGAAACTCAAAGCTCTCAACTGACGCTGAATTAAAGATTACCCATTACATTTGTAAATTTATATAGTAATGGCAGAGTTTGACGAATCCCGTTATATCTAAGGTGGACAAGTTACCTCCTTTAACATGTACTTGCTCTGACAGTTGCTCGTTTTTTCAGGTGCCGCTATTAGATTTGAGCTAGACTTTTTTCAGCCCAAGACTGTTGCCCATAATATCAAGCAAAACAGTCATCTTTAGAAATGCAAAAATGACAGGCTTGTCGACTCTGCACTAGGTTATTTATGCAGATAAATTTACATGTTTTGGAGATTGTTTTTAAAAGTAGATGTGTGCGTAAGTCTAATTTTCACTCAACGATTTTTATTCCTTCACTCGCGTGAAGTGGCAATAGATCTAGCTATTTAGGCGCAATACTATCCCAGTAACCGTCTAGAAACCTGTCTCCCCTGCTGATGTTGATTATGGGCATAAATAGCAAACACTTCACTTAGGGTATGAATTCGGTCTTCCACCCATTGGCGACGATGCTTAAAGCTTTTGTCGCCTTCCTCATCACATCAGAATGCGCGGCCTACACAGCGAGAAACTCAGTGATAATACGACTTATCCAATAAACTAGCTTGCGACTTTCTGGCCTTAGGCATCAGGACTTTCTAACGTTGGTTTACTACTTTAACAGTGTGAATAGCTAACCAAATTAAAGAAAGTGTACTGCAGTACACTTTTTATACCGCGTGTTATGCCTGTCTAATTAGCTTAAATAAAACAGCATTGTGCATTCCTTTGGGTCAAGGAGTTGATGATGTACTGCGTTATCTAGCTAAGAAAAATGTTATTTCAGAAAAGCAAATTTTAAGCGGTATGCCTCATCCATCGGGCGCCAATGCAGAAAGAATCAATTATTTTTTTGGGCGAAAAAAACGAGAAGCACTCTCAATTAAAACCAATGCAGGCAAGTTAGATGAGGCTAAGAAAAAATTGTTAAATAAACTTGCTATAGTCTAGCTTAACTAATGTCCTTAAAAGGGATATGTTTGATCTAATTACTGAGCGACCGTGTCCCAACGAATTTGACAATCTAGCTAGTGCGGTCAGCCGTCACTTGAGAGCGAAGACGTATGCCTCCGGTGATCCCGCCTAGCGTTTAGTAAATTCCCATGGCAGCTAGTATTGAAATAGTAATGAATTTAAGAATGCGAAGAAGAATAATACAACCAAGACTACTACTATCGAGGCAGCTAAAGTCCAGCCTACTAGAAATAAGCCTACTACAGACAAGCTTACTAAAGAGAAACCTAATAAAATCAATAGAAGAAAACTCGCAATTTTCGAGAGTCCCATAGGCACTTCAGACATTAATCTTAATCTCAATATTGTTAGAAATATAACTCCTATAGATAAGTAAACGAAAGTAAAAGCGAACGATGCCGAATTTCTGTATCCAGTCACGTGAAAAAGACTATAGTAATTGCTTTTGAAGGTAGTAAATATGCTCGGAGCGAACAAAATAAGCACAGTCGCTAGGCATATAATGATAACCTTTGTTTGGGATTGTTTTTGAGTTAGGACTGGTTTAGGTTTTGGCGGAGGAACATACACACACTCTTTTCGCCTTTCATCTAATTCTTTCTTTGCCCTTCTTAATGCTTTAGATACGGATTCGACTTGAGGATCACCACCATTGTAGGCTGAATGATTTGCAGTATAAATGTTGTTTTCATGCTCTCTTAACTCATCGTTATCAGACACTTCAGAAACCTTTATAAGTTTATACAATTCAGTAAAAGCTGAGATGCAAAAGTCAGCTTCTGATCCACAAAGAGTTGTAACTATTTTTTTTACGGACAAGCTTGTTTAAAGGGAAGTATCTAGCTATTTAATTTCAACCTTGATGCTAATCACCCGCTTTGTACATATTTCCACCTATTCTTAATGAAGTCAAAAAAATCAGATTAACCTAAGAATATTTGCATATGCACATAAAGAACGTATCGAGTTTTCGCTTTGGGTAAAAATAAATTATTTTGTTATCAAGTCGACTAGCTGAAATTTTGGGTAAAGCGTTTGCACACGACTTGAACAACCTTTTGGGCTTCAGTGAAAGGATAGCTGAGGCAACGAGAGGCGCATATAAAGAACTTTGTTAAATTCATAACCCTACATTTTACAATGTAAATCAACGCATTATATTAAGCAAGACTATTAAACAAGACAGTCATCTTTAGAAATATTATTCCATCTAGCGCAGTGCCTTGTCGGGCCGCATGGTCTTTTTCAAATTTGAAGCTGCCTTCTTCCATTTTGAGCTGGTCGGCGCGACTGAAAATGCGGTTAAAATGGTAGTAGAACATACGCGGCGAAATACGCTTTTCTGGGGGCAGTAGGTCATGGTAGAGAATTTCATGCTGCCCGACCTGCCTCACCACCGTGCTCACTTCAAAGGTATCCTGATAGCGGTCAAAAATTTTTCGCCTGCTGAGCTTTTTACCCTCACGTATCCACTGCTTCACCACATCTTCGATATTCTTTTTATCGCGCGCGGTAATGCCACGAAAATCGCTAAGGCTATTTTGATTATGCTTACCGCCTCTGCCTCGTTTGATAATTGGGTCGTCTGGGGTGTCGGCGACAGGGTAGTTTTTTCCTATCTCGCTCCATTTAAAGGAAACCAGTGCATTGGGCACCATGCCAAAAACAATAAAGCGATTCAGCGCATTGTGATATGCCCCTTTCGACTTCCACGTAGAGCCGGGGGTTGCAATTAGCGCCGCTATCTCGGCCCCAAGCCCTTTACCGTAGAGGTATTGCTCTAGTAAGTGCGGCGCCGTTAACGAGGCGATTTTACGAAACTTATCATCTCGCTTGGCTAGCCACCCCTTATAGCCTTGTTTTAACAGCGCCGTATCAGACGTACTCAATGTTTCTGGCAAGTCATACGCCTGCCCCGTCTTAAGGCCGTGCTTTTTAATAAACTCTGTTAACTGGGCTTTGTTAAATACCTTTGGCTTGGGAGGATTAGCTACCTTCATTGCTTGTAACATGTCGGCCACGGCATAAAACTCGCGGCACTGGCTAATATGGCAAATGCGGAAAGACATGCGCAAGATAACTTGTTCTCGCTGATGGTCTAATTCATCGCGATATAAATGCTCGCCTTCATACCTCATGCGGCTATCCCCAACTCGTCCTGCATGAGATAAACAGGTCGAAACCAGCGAACCATGTGCGTCTCACACTCCTGAGAAACCGGAAGGAAGCCATACAAAAGGGCAAACCTGAACAGCTGACGAGCATCACCATCTGTCATTGACAGTGTATGACTGACCTGAGCAATCAGTTCTTGTAATGGACACCACGGCGCACGCTGCCATATTTCACAAAAATAGGTTAAGAAGGCAGTAAGGGTTTCGTTTGAGACGGTTAAATCTTTGGCTGACGCTGAGAACAATTTGTTGTGATAGTGCACTTTGGTGGCATCGCGCTCGGTCACCACGCGATATTCAATACCACGGCGGCGCCAAAATTCTCTCTCAATCGCAAATTTTTGCCAGGTTCTCATGCTTTTGTACTCAACCTCATCGAGCCAGCTTAATTTATAAATTTGGTCCCAATACTTAAACGTGTACGCCGTAAGCTGCGTGGTGCGCTCGTCAGCCGATAAGCTCTCAACCAAGAAATCCGTCGACATGACATAGGCCTCATACGTCTTCCAATTTCGCGGGTGCATAATGTTAAGCTCAACGGCGATATCCAAGGTTTCGTCTAGGTCGAGAGCATATTGCTCAAACACCGCCACGGTGCTTGGCTTGTAAAGCAGCTCCATGTACATGCGTCTTTCACCGTCGGACAATAGGTGCACTTCGCGGTTTTGCTTATCGCAATACATCCAATGCCGGCGGCCCACCTTGTTTACGTCTCTCACCGTCAAATAAGAGCGATAGGTGCCACTCGCAATATCATCAGTCCATTGCTTGTATTTCTCCACGGTCTTGGGCAGTTTTAAGTAAGTTAACCTCTTCATGCGCTCTCCTTTTCACACTTTTTCCAGCGCGTATTAGAAATCGGAACGGGAGGTAAAATCAAGTCTGAAGAACCGCTAACCACATGATAAAAAACACTTTTGTTGTTATTTCAAGTTTTTGCTTAGACTATACATTGAAGTATATTAATTCGGGAATTTAAGGTGATTTTATAACTGATTGATTTGCTTGAGAGGAAACAAAGGTTTTGTTGTGTCGCTAAGGTTAGCCGGTAAAAGGAATAAAAAAGTAGGTGTTTGCTCAAAGTTTTTGTGCCACAGCCACTAGCTGCTTGCTTTTTAATCAACGCAAATGGGTCTGCCTATCTCTAAGCAGCATTGTAATGCGCAAAGCTAGCGGTCTATCTCGTATATTTTTTAAACTAGTGATTGATTGGTTTACCTATCCATAATTTTAGTATACTTTCGTAGTGTGTTTTCTTTTATGTTATTGTATTTGAGGTGTTTTTAAGGTGTTCCATTACCTCATTAGTTAGGCTCTGCGTGCTATAAGGATGTTGTAAATTATGAAATTCAATGAAGATTCTCGCGTCAAGATCCCTACTATTCTGCATTTGATGCAGCTTGGTTATAAATACCTTTCTCTAAAAGATCCTGCTGTTACGTGGGACGAATCTACTAATATTTTTACCCACATATTTCACGACAGCATTAAACGCATCAATCCGTCGATGACAGATGCTGAGGTGAAACTGTGCCATGACGATGTGTCGCTGTGTTTAGAAAACGAAGACTTAGGCAAAGCGTTTTACGAAAAGCTTATCGCGACCTCTGGCATTCGGCTCATCGATTTTAACAATTTTGATAACAACACTTTTCATGTAGTCACCGAACTGACCTACAAAAAAGACGACGAAGAATTTCGCCCTGATATCATTTTGCTCATCAACGGTATGCCACTGGTGTTTATAGAGGTAAAACGCCCTAACAACAAAGATGGCGTACTCGCTGAGCACAAACGCATTCAAACACGTTTTGAAAATTCGAAGTTCAGAAACTTTGTCAACATCACGCAGTTGATGATTTTTTCTAACAACATGGAATACGATGATAGCTCTCCGCGACCGATTGAGGGCGCATTTTATGCCACTGCGTCTTATCAAAAACCCGGTTTTAACTACTTTCGAGAAGAAGAAGAGTTTGATTTAAGCACCCTTTTATCAGGAATATCTCAAGCAGACCAACAAGCTGTGCTTAAAGACAACAATTTACTTAGTATCAAACAGTCTCCCGAGTTTGCGAAGAATAAATCCCCCCTTACCCCAACTAATCGTATCTGTACGTCTCTTCTGCAACGTTCAAGACTGTCTTTCGTTCTGCAATATGCATTGGCTTATGTGAAAGAACGCAAAGGTTTGCAAAAGCATGTAATGCGCTATCCGCAGATGTTTGCAACCAAGGCAATAGAGAACAAACTAAATGAGGGTGTGAAGAAGGGGATCATTTGGCACACACAAGGAAGTGGTAAGACAGCTCTCACGTATTACAATGTGAAGCACCTCGCTGACTATTTTCAGAATAAGGGCGTAATTGCTAAGTTCTACTTTATCGTCGATAGAATTGACCTATTAATTCAGGCAGGTAGAGAGTTCAAAGCAAGAGGCTTAAAAGTTCATAACATCGATTCGCGTGACGCGTTCGCTGCTGATATCAAGCAAACCGCTGCCGTACACAATGCATCGGGCCAGCGCGAAATAACTGTCGTCAACATTCAAAAGTTCCAAGACGACCCAGCGGTTATTCAAAACCTTGATTACAAAGTGAATGTACAACGTGTATTTTTCTTGGATGAAGTGCATCGCAGCTATAATCCACGAGGAAGCTTTTTAGCCAATCTGGAGCAAGCTGATACCAACGCTATCAAGATAGGACTTACAGGAACACCACTGCTAGGTGATGAGTATGATTCCAAGTCACTTTTTGGCGGCTACATTCATAAGTATTACTACAATGCATCAATAAAAGACGGTTACACCTTACGACTCATCCGTGAGGATATTGAAACCAGCTACAAACTCAACTTGCAGAAAACACTAGAACAAATTGAGATCCTCAAGGGCAACGCTGACAAAAAAGTCGTGTACGCACATGAAAAGTTCGTTGAGCCGATGCTTGATTACATCGTAAAAGACTTTGAACAAGCCCGTATTTCAATGAACATTAATTCAATCGGTGGCATGGTAGTCTGCGACTCATCTGACCAAGCCAAGATGATGTACAAGATTTTTCAGCACAAATACGCTTCAGCCCTGCCTGTAACAGACCAAGTAAGCGGAATTAACGAGCAATCTAAGAGTTATAACGCCTTTAAAAAACTGAACAGTAGTGTTACTAATGCAGCACTTATTTTGCATGATGTAGGTACTAAACAAGAACGAAAAGATCTTGTTGAAGAGTTCAAAGAAGGCAAAATTGACTTCTTGTTTGTCTATAACATGTTGCTGACCGGATTCGACTCACCGCGCCTTAAAAAGCTCTATTTGGGCCGTGTAATACGCTCTCATAACTTGCTACAAACCCTTACCCGCGTAAACCGAACGTATAAGAATTTCAGCTATGGATACGTGGTCGATTTTGCTGATATAGAAAGTGAGTTTGAAAAAACTAATAAAGACTACTTTAAAGAGTTGCAATCAGAGCTTGGCGATGAAATTGAACACTACAGCAACTTATTCAAGACAAAAGAAGAAATCGAACAAGAAATAGTCAAAATTAAAGATGTATTATTTCACTTCGATACGCAAAACGCAGAAAACTTTTCAGAGCAAATCAGTCAGATAGACTCTCGCGGTGAAATACTCAAAGTCACACAGGCGTTAAACAATGCCAAAAGCCTGTACAATCTTATTCGCTTATCTGGCGACTATGAAATGCTGGAAAAACTGGATTTTAGTAAGCTGACTGTACTTTCTAGAGAAGCGAATAATCGGCTTGCATTAATCAATACGAAAGAAGCATTAGAGCATAGCGTAGATACAACCAATTTGCTTAACGTTGCACTTGAAGATGTCGTATTTGCATTTACTAAAGTGAAAGAAGAAGAGCTTGTTTTAGCGGACGCATTAAAAAATACGCTGCAAAAAACTCGTGAACAGCTTGGTGGAAACTTTGATCCTAAAGATCCAGAATTCATCTCGCTCAAACAAGAACTTGAGCGCTTGTTTAAAAAGAAAAAATTAAACGAAGTCTCCAAAGAGCAAATGGAAAGCAACATTGCAGCCCTTAACGCCATTTACAATAGCGCCAAAGAACTGGAGCGCAAAAATCAGTTACTTAAAGCCAAGTATGACAATGACGAGAAGTACGCACGCTTGCATAAACGTTTGATGGAAAAAGACCCGCTTACAGACAGTGAGAGCAAGTTATTTGAAGCATTAAAAGGTTTAAAAACTGCTGTCGATATCCAGATACAGCAGAACTCAAAAATGCTAGATAATGAAAATTTTATCAAACAGATGATCCCCCCACTCATTTTTGACGAGTTTGAAGACAAGCAAGGCATTGATCTTGAAATTGATTCTGTAGACATGATTAACCAACTCGTTGTTAGAGAATACATGAACGAATATCACGGTTTATCGGGATATCAGTAAGCCCTAAACCAATAACATATAAAGAAGTAATATGACAAAGACACAACAATTTGAGCAACAAACCAAAGCGCTCATAGATAACATTAAGAAGGTATGTGCTAATTTCGGCCTAGGTAATGACGGAAATGAGTTCAAGGTCATCACGCAAGTTTTCTTGTATAAGTTCCTTAACGATAAGTATGTTTTTGAGCTGAAAAAGCTAGATAAGCGACTTTCTGATGTTGAGAACTGGGAAGATGTATTTGCGACTTTCTCTGAGAAAGAAGTAGCAAAGCTGAATATGCGCTTGAAGCCAAGTGTGGCCAAGATACGACCAGACCACTTCATATCTTCATTGTTTAATAGTCAGGAAAAGCCTAACTTTGCCGAAATCTTCGACACTACGTTGACTGATATCGCTAAGGACAACAGCGACATATTCTCGGTATTAACCGAAGGTGGCGAAAAAATAGTTCTTTTCGAAAACCTTAGTAAATACGTTACTGATAACCGCGACCAATTCTGCAAAGCAATCGTAAATAAGCTAGTTGATTTCAGCTTTGAAAACATCTTTGATGAAAAATTCGATTTCTATGCCACAATATTTGAATACTTGATAAAAGACTACAACACCAATAGCGGCGGTAAATACGCGGAATATTTTACCCCTCACGCGGTATCAAAAATAATGGCCCGTTGCTTGGTTGACGGTGAAGTAAACAATGCTACTTGCTACGATCCATCAGCAGGTTCAGGCACATTATTAATGAATTTGGCTCACCAAATCGGTGAAGATAAATGCACTATTTACTCTCAGGACATATCTCAAAAATCATCTAGCTTATTGCGCCTGAACCTTGTGTTGAATGACCTTGTTCACTCGACCCATATCATAAGCAAGCAAATGGTGAGTTAGAGAAGTTCGATTACATCGTTTCCAACCCACCGTTCAAACTAGATTTTTCTGACTTCAGTGCTGACCTTGAGACAAAAGCGAATCAAGAGCGTTTCTTCGCAGGTATTCCAAAAATACCCGCTAAAAAGAAAGAGTCGATGGCCATCTATCTAATGTTTATTCAGCACATAATGTATTCTCTTAAAGAAAACGGTAAAGCTGCCATAGTAGTTCCTACTGGTTTTATTACGGCACAAAGCGGTATAGACAAAAAAATACGCCAAAAGCTTATAGACGAAAAGATGCTGGCTGGTGTTGTGAGTATGCCATCTAACATCTTTGCAAATACCGGCACGAATGTTTCTATCCTCTTCATCGATAAAGCCAACCAAGGTGATGTAGTGCTAATAGATGCATCCAACCTTGGTGAAACCATTAAAGACGGTAAAAACCAGAAGACAGTACTAACTCATGCTGAAGAAGAGCAGATCATCGATACTTTTAACAACAAAGCTGTAGTAGATGACTTTAGTGTCGTGGTTAGCTATGCCGATATTGAGGCTAAGAATTACTCGCTCGGTGCAGGGCAGTATTTTGAGGTTAAGATTGATTATGTTGACATAACCGAAGAAGAGTTTTCTAAAACCATTATTAGGTTCAAAAAAAACTTATCGTTGATGTTTGATGAGTCACAAAAGAATGGAGAAGAAATTATAGCTCGCCTATCGGAGTTGAAATATGAGTGATTTCATCCTATTTGGCGATGTAGCGGACTTCAGAAATGGCCTTAACTTTGATAAGAGTAGTCACGGCAGAGGTTGCTTGCTGATTGGTGTTTCTGACTTCAAAGATAACTTCAAACCTCAGTATGAGACGGTGAAAGAAATAAATCCTGAAGGGGTAGCAAAAGAAGAAGATTACTTAAAGAAAGGTGATTTAATTTTTGTCCGTTCTAACGGAAACAAAAAATTGGTAGGTCGGAGCATGTATATCGACCAAAATATCAAAGCTCTGTATTCAGGCTTTTGCATTCGAGCCAGATTGAAAAGTGACAACGTTGACCCTTTGTTTCTTTCTTATTTCGCTAAGTCAAAGTATTTCAGAATGTCAATTGCGAAAGCAGATGGCACAAACATAAATAACCTCAACCAAGGAATTCTTAGCGCAGTAAAAATTCCTTATATCGGTCTTATTGAACAAAGAAGAATTGCACACTCTCTAGCTCTTATCGATGAAAAAATAGAACTCAACAACAAAATCAATTCCGAGCTAGAAGCCATGGCAAAGCTCATATACGACTACTGGTTTATACAGTTCGATTTCCCCAATACAAACGGCAAACCCTATAAATCCTCCGGCGGCAAGATGATTTACAACGAAGAGCTTAAGCGAGAAATACCCGAGGGGTGGGAAGGAACAACTTTGGGAGCAATTGAACAAAAAATAATTACAGGTAAAACTCCTTCAAAAACGAAAGCTGAATATTTTGGTGGTCCTATACCGTTTATCACAATTGGCGATATACGAGGAAATACATATATAGCACATACTGCTGAGACTCTGACTGAAGAGGGCGCTGCAACTCAAGGAAATAAATATCTACCCGAAGATAGTATTTGTGTTACTTGCATCGCTAGCCCCGGATTAGTCGGATTTATCACTACACAAGCGCAAACTAATCAGCAAATTAACTCTATAGTTTGTAAAAATGAAATTAATAAATATTATCTCTATTTCGCTATAAAAAGATATTTTAGTGGAGCGAAAGCTAAATCTGGAAACACTTTTGCAAACATGAATAAAGATGATTTCAGCTCTATCCCAATTCTGAAGCCTTCAACTCAAATATTAAAAAATTATCATCAAGACGTTTCTCCTATATTTCAACAAATAAAAGTTAACTCTTTAGAGAGTAAGCAGATGATAAATCTTCGTGACTGGTTACTACCAATGCTCATGAATGGGCAAGTTACTGTAAAATAGAAAAAAGGAAATTTAATATGGAAACAGAAGCTGCCTATGAAGCTCTGCTGGTAGACAAGCTTGAAAAGACTCAAACCACAGTAAATGAGTGGTTGAAGTATTCAGACCAAAAGCTGGCAGGTCTCACTGTTTTAAATGTTGGTGTTTTATGGGGTTACGGTAGGTACACCAAACAATTCCAGTCGATTAGCTGCCTTACTGAGGGTTTAAGCTTTATCGGTTATTTCTTGATAATAATCTCAATTTTCACATGTATTGTTGCTATGCTTCCGGTGCTTACAAAGTTATGGCTGTATAATGAGAATAAATCTGATTCTGATAACGCGCTATTTTTTGCTGACATTCAAAAGTATAGGGCTCACGAATATTTATCGTTGATATGTAAAAAGCTGGAGATAGAAACGACAACACACTCATCATATGTAAAGGATCTTGCTTCCCAAATAGTTACAAATGCAAAAATCACAACAGTGAAGTTTCAACGAATCAAATTTGCTTCGTGGTTCACTTTAACTGGCTGCTCAGGATTAGTTGCATCTTTTCTGTTTAATTACTTTCAAGGATGAAAAATGAATAACAATCAGCTTCCTCAAGATATTATTGACATTATACAAAAACAAGAACAGAAATTTAAAAGAACAGTAACCACCAAACAAGTTGACAAAATACCTGAAAAGTCTTCAGATTATCCTAGCGAAGCATCTGATAAATGGTTGAAGATTGAAGATGTTATATGTGTCTATGTAGATATGAAGAACTCAACTCAGTTCAGTGCTTCGAGCCATGGAGCAACTACAGGAAGAATCTATACCTTATTTACTGGTACAGCGGTGAGGATTTTTAAAAAATTTGGAGCTTCATACATCGACATACGTGGGGATGGTGTCTTCGGCTTATTTGACAAAAATAAAGTACATTCGGCACTTGCATCTGCTGTCACTATGAAGACATTCTCCAAAGAAATTTTTGTCCCGAGAGTCATAGCCAAAAAAGCCGACTTTGATACAGGAATCCATATCGGTATTGATCAAAGGACATTACTTGCCAGTAAAATTGGGTTAAATAAAACCAGAGATACAACAGACATGTTCAACGAAGTATGGGCAGGAAAAGCAGTCAACTTTGCATCAAAAATTGCAAGCTATTCAAAGAACGATGAGATATTCGTGTCTGAGCGGTATTATCGAAATATTAAATGCCGCAAAGCTTTGATGTCTTGTGCCTGCGGTGATGAAGTTCCTCTCTGGAACGAGGTAGATACTTCATGGGAATCAAAAGTACCGGTTAATACGTTATATAAACTTGAAAGTCACTGGTGTAAAGTTCATGGCGCTGAGTATCTACAAGAGATTATCGAAGCGGACGGTTAATTCCTTTACGTCAATACTGAAAGAAAGCTTTAAAATAGACAACAAAAAAAACCCGCTAGGTAGCGGGTTTTTAATTACGTTTGCTAAGACCTATAAATCGCAGGCTCGATTATGGTGCAAATTCCACATTCACAATCTTAATTGTATTCACAAACTTAATTGTCGCGTTCACAATTTTAATTGCAGTTAGTCACTAAGCCCCTACCCCTCAATATAACTCTCTATACTAGGGCAAGAACAAATCAAGTTTCTATCACCGAACACATCATCAATGCGGTTAACCGACGGCCAGAATTTGTTTCTGTGTACTTCTGGTACTGGGTACGCCGCTAAGTTGCGGTCGTAGCTGCGGTTCCAGTCGCTGTCACAAATATCGGCTAGCGTATGTGGTGCATTGTGTAACGGGTTGTCGGTGGCATCCCACTCGCCGCTTTCTACTTTCGCCACTTCTTGGCGAATGCTTATCATGGCGTTCACGAAGCGGTCTAGCTCGTATTTCGCTTCCGATTCAGTCGGCTCAATCATTAGCGTGCCGGCTACTGGGAAGCTCATGGTTGGCGCGTGGAAACCGTAGTCATTCAAGCGTTTTGCTATGTCTACTTCGGTTACACCGCTGGCTTCTTTTAAGGGGCGCAGGTCAATAATACATTCGTGGGCTACGCGGCCGTTTTGGCCTTTGTACAATACGTTGTAGTGCCCTTCTAATGCCTTGGCTACATAGTTGGCGTTAAGTATGGCTACTTCGGTGGCCTTACGTAGGCCAGCCGAGCCCATCATTTTAATGTACATGTAGCTTATTGGCAGAATAGACGCACTGCCCCATGGTGCTGCTGAAACCGCACCGCAGTCTTTACCTGCTGTTTCAATATTCACTACCGTGTGGTTTGGTAAGAAAGGCGCAAGGTGCGACTTAACACCAATTGGCCCCATACCTGGGCCGCCGCCCCCGTGTGGAATACAGAAGGTTTTGTGTAGGTTTAAGTGCGATACGTCTGAGCCTATGTAACCAGGTGACGTAATGCCCACCTGCGCGTTCATGTTCGCGCCATCCATGTACACTTGGCCGCCGTACTGGTGCACAATTTCACACATTTCACGAATGGTTTCTTCGTACACACCGTGGGTAGATGGGTAAGTGATCATAGCGCACGATAAGTTATCGCCCACTTCTTCGGCTTTCTTGCGAAGGTCGTCTAAATCTACGTTACCGTTGTTGTCACACTTCACTACCACTACGTTTAGGCTAACCATTTGTGCCGAAGCAGGGTTGGTGCCGTGTGCTGAACTTGGAATTAAGCATACGTTTCTGTGCCCTTCACCGCGGCTTTCGTGGTAACGCTGAATGGCCAACAAGCCTGCGTATTCACCTTGTGCACCTGAGTTAGGTTGCATAGAAAGGTTGTCGTACCCAGTGACGTTAATTAACCACTCGGCTAGCTCGGCAATCATTTCTTGATAGCCTTCTGCTTGGTTTAGTGGTGCAAACGGGTGAATTTGGCCGAACTCTGCCCACGTAACGGGTATCATTTCCGCGGTAGCGTTTAGCTTCATGGTGCATGAACCCAATGAAATCATTGAGTGGTTCAAGGCTAAATCTTTATTCTCTAAGCTTTTAATATAACGCAGCATCTCAGTTTCTGAATGGTACTGGTTAAACACTTCGTGAGTAAGAATATCGCTAGTACGCAATAGGTTTTCTGGAATGGCGCTAGCAGGCTGCGTGGTTACATCGGCATCTAGTGCTTCTACGCTTAGGCCATGGTCGCTGCCTAGAATAACGTTAAACAAGGTAGCAATGTCTTCACGGGTAGTGGTTTCATCAAGTGAAACCCCTACTGCACCTTCTAAATCGGCACGTAGGTTTAGGCCGTGTTCGTAGCCTTTGTTTAATACAGCGTCTTTGTTATCTACCAATACGGTTAGCGTATCGAAGTAGGTGCTGTGCTTAAGGGCTACACCCTTGTTTGTTAGCCCTGTCGCTAAAATATTGGTTAAGCGGTGTATGCGCTGAGCAATGGTTTTTAAGCCTTTAGGGCCGTGGTATACGGCGTAAAAGCTAGCCATGTTGGCTAGCAGTACTTGCGCGGTACAAATGTTCGAGTTGGCTTTTTCGCGGCGAATATGTTGCTCGCGAGTTTGCAATGCCATACGCAGTGCTGGGCGGCCGCGGGTGTCTTTACTTACGCCAATAATACGGCCAGGCAATGAACGCTTGTAGCTGTCGCGTGTTGCGAAGAAGGCAGCATGTGGGCCGCCGTACCCCATTGGTACACCGAAGCGTTGTGCGCTGCCTAAGGCAACGTCTGCGCCTAGTTCACCGGGCGATTTTAATAACACCAAGCTCATTAGGTCGGCGGCTACTGCCACTATGCCTTTTTTGGCTTGTACCGCGGCAATAATGTCTGAAATATCGCTAACTTCACCGGTAGTGCTTGGGTATTGCAGTAACGCACCAAATACATCGTGATCGGCAGCTTCGCTAGCCGGGCCGGTAATAATACCAAAACCAAACATTTCAGCGCGTGTGGCTACTACGTCGTGAGTTTGTGGGTGTACGTCGTCAGCAATAAAGTAACTGCTGGCTTTTTTGTTTTTTGATACACGCTTTGCCAATGTCATGGCTTCAGCGGCGGCGGTGCCTTCATCAAGTAATGAAGCAGACGCTAGCTCTAAACCGGTTAAATCAATGGTTAACTGTTGGAAGTTAAGAATAGCTTCTAAACGGCCTTGGGCAATTTCTGGCTGATACGGGGTGTAGGCGGTGTACCAACCTGGGTTTTCCAATACATTGCGCAAAATAACGTTAGGCACGTGGGTGTCGTAATAGCCCATACCAATGAAAGATCGGTTCACTACGTTTTTGCCAGCAACTGTTTTTAATGCGGCTAGTGCATCTACTTCGGTTGCCCCTTCGCCTACTTTTAGCGGCTCTGGTAGCGCTATGCCAGCCGGTACGGTTTGCGCAATTAAATCGTCTAACGATGTTGCGTCAATGGCCGACAGCATTTGTTGAATTTCTTCTTCGCCTGGGCCTACGTGGCGGCGAATGAATGCGTCTTTTTGCTCTAGTTGAGCTAATGTAGGGGAAGTATTCGACATAACGTTGTTAAGCACTCGCAATGTATTGCCCCGAAAGGCAGGATAAAACACAAATAAAAACGTAAAGATAAAAAGGGGCCAATTAGAAGCCCCTTTTTAATTATTACTGGTTACTACGCTCCGGTTTAGAAGCAACTAACGAATTATTCTTCGTCAATGCTGTTTTCATAACCTTCAGCGTCTAACAAGCCTTCAACTTCTTCGGCATCATCTGCTTTAATTTTGAATAACCAGCCATCGCCGTAAGGGTCTGAGTTTACAAGCTCTGGTGAATCTTCTAGGTCTTCATTAACGCCAACGACTTCGCCGCTAATAGGCGCGTAAACGTCTGAAGCCGCTTTTACCGATTCAGCAACAGCGATATCGTCGCCAGTACTTACGGTGTCGCCAACGTCTGGCAGTTCTACAAATACCATATCGCCAAGCAAGCCTTGAGCGTGCTCAGAAATACCTACTGTGAATACCCCGTCACCTTCTGGGCGAACCCATTCGTGGGTAGATGCGTAACGTAAATCTGTTGGAATGTTGCTCATAATCGTTCCTGTTATTCTCTGTTAACTTATAAAACACTTTTTCCGTTGCGAACAAAGGAGGGCTTAACCACTTTTACTGTAACCCACTTTTTGCGCATTTCCACCTCAACAGTTTCGCCAACATCTGAAGGTACTCGTGCTAACGCAACAGAGTGGCCTAATGTAGGTGAAAATGTGCCCGAGGTAATAATGCCTTCGCCGCTTTCGGTTCTAATTTTTTGACCGTGGCGCAACACGCCTTTATCTGTCATCACTAAGCCAACTAACTTGTCGGTACCGGCTTCACGCTGTGCTTCTAGTGCGCTGCGGCCAACAAAGTTACGGTCGCTTGGTTCCCACGTAATAGTCCAGCCCATGTTAGCGGCTAGTGGCGATACGGTTTCATCCATATCTTGGCCGTACAAGTTCATGCCTGCTTCTAAACGAAGGGTGTCACGTGCACCTAAACCGCAAGGCTTAACGCCTGCGTCTAGCAAGTTTTGCCAGAAGCCAGCGGCTTCACTAGTAGGCACCATAATTTCGTAGCCTGCTTCACCGGTGTAACCCGTAGTAGCAATAAATAAATCTTCAGCTTGCACACCGAAAAATGGCTTCATGCCTGCAACCGCTTCTTTTTGCGCGGCGCTGAAAAGCGTTGCGGCTTTTTCTTTGGCGTTAGGGCCTTGCACGGCAATCATGGCGAATTCTGGGCGTTCGGTAATAGATACGTCGAAACCTTCGGCGTTGCTATTAAGCCAGTTCATGTCTTTTTCGCGTGTGGCTGAATTTACTACTAGGCGATAGTTAGTTTCATCGAAGTAATAAACAATTAAATCATCTACCACGCCGCCTTCTTCATTAAGCATGCCGCTGTATAGCGCTTTGCCTTTTATTTGAAGTTTAGCAACGTCGTTGGCAAGAAGGTGTTGAAGGTATGCTTTGGCTTGTGTGCCTTTTACATCAACAATGGTCATGTGCGACACGTCAAACATGCCTGCATCTTGGCGAACAGCGTGATGCTCTTCTATTTGCGAACCATAGTTAATTGGCATATCCCAGCCAAAGAAATCAACCATTTTGGCACCAGATTCTAGGTGCTTTGCATGTAGGGCGGTGGTGTTAGACATTCCACATTCTCTTAGGTAAGGGTAGAAAACACCATCGAGTATAGTGAGTGAAATAAAGCACAACAAATTGAAAATTCTTATCAATACATTTATAAAGGTAATGTTTACGATTTACTACATCAGGAATTCAAATCTTAATGAAGCAGCTATCGCTAGATAATTTGCGCACTTTTGTGAGTGTTATAGAGCTTGGCGGCTATGCCAAAGCGGGGGAATTTGTGGGCCGTTCTCAGCCTGCTATTAGTTTGCAAATAAAAAAACTAGAATCCCAGTTAGAGCGAAAGCTGTTTACTAAAGTAGGCCAACGGCACTTGCCTAGCGCCGATGGCAATTGGCTTTACCCTAAAGCCAAGGAATTACTAGAGCTTAACGACAACATATTTAAAAGCCTAATTCCTGCGCCGTTAAGTGGCCGGTTGCGTTTAGGTATTCCTAACGAATTTGCATCTACCTTATTGCCTGGGCTTATTGGTGAATTTTCGAAGCGCTACCCTGATGTGTCGCTTGAAGTTACCTCATCACTTAGCCGCGATTTACTGCACCCTAGCCAGCGCGATCATTTCGATTTAATTTTAGCGCTGGTAAACCCTAGTGAAGATACCAAAGGGGAAGTGGTACTTGAAGATGAAGTAGTATGGGTAGGTGATGCCACCCGCCCTTTTGTAGGCGACAGCATTCCGTTGGTGCTTGCCCCCGATGGCTGTATGTACCGAAGCCGGGTGATAGAAGAACTAAAACAGCAAACCTTTGCGTGGAAAATTACCTATACCAACGCCGATTTAGGCGGTTTGGTAGCGGCTATTCAACAAGGTTTGGGCATTACCGCCCTTGCCCGCTCTAGTTTACCGCCAAACCTAGCGCCCCTTAACCACCCCAAACTACCCAAACTAGGCAGAGTGAATATTTGCCTATTTAACCAAGACACCCAACACCCGGTTATTAGTAAAACGTTGGCGGAGTTTATCACCTCGCGACTAAAAGACAGTGCGTAAGCGCTAACGCTAAACGCCGCGGCTTTCATACTTTTGAAAACCGCCGATATGGGCATTTAAAAGCCGACGCACTGTTAGATATTAGCTACTAGATAGATGCTGAATACCAAGCCACATACCAGAAACTAGCCCACCGTCACCTTGCTTTACGCACTTAAAGGCACCAATTTACCCAACGGTTTTTCAATACTTTCTGGTGGTTCGGTAAAGTAAACCGGCGCTTTGTCGGTCATGTATAAACAGTCTTCTAGGCGCACACCGAATTTGCCTGGTATGTATAAGCCGGGTTCGTTTGAAAAGCACATGCCTTTGTTAAGTGGCGTGGTTTCGCCGCGCACAAAGTTCACGCTTTCGTGGCCTTCCATACCAATACCATGGCCGGTACGGTGGCTTAAGCCTGGCAACGCGTAGTCTTTATCGTAGCCTTGGGTAACATAATACTTGCGAACCGCATCATCTACTTTGCCAGCAGCCGTACCTATTTTAGCCGCAGCAAACGCCACGTTTTGGCCTTCACGCACGGTATTCCAAACATCTACCACCTGCTGTGATGCTTTACCAAATACCAATGTACGGCTAATGTCCGACTGATACCCATGTACGCTACAGCCGCTGTCTAACAATATTACCGAGCCTTCACTAATGGTTTGTTTGGCATTGGTGCCATGCGGGTACGCACTGGCGTCGTTGAACAACGCTAAGCACCATGCGCCACTGCCGCCCAATTGTTGCTGTGCGCTATTCATCAAGCTTTTCACTTGGGCTTGGCTCATGCCAATTTCAAGTTTGCTGAATACATACTCGTAAGCGCGAAGGGTGACTTCGTTGGCTTTATGCATAAGGGTAAGTTCAGCCGCCGTTTTATACATTCTACAGCCGCGGGTAACCGGCTCGGCTGCTACAATATTCATATTAGGCAGTGCCTTGGTTACGCCTGTTACTACAAAATAGCGAACGCTGCTTTCAAAGCCAATATTGCCTCTTTCGATACTGCGAGATTTTAATATGTTAGCGACCACATCGAACGGGCTTTCGTGTTCTTGCCATACTCGAACGTCGTCGCCCACTTTTAAACTTTCTAACACACTGGGTTGTTCAAAGAAGGGAGTAACCACGGCTACCTCACCTTTTTGCGGAATAACTAATGCGGTTAAGCGCTCGCTGCGCCACCACTGAATACCCGAGAAATAATCCATGGCCGCGCCCGGCTCTATGATCATGGCAGCCATATTATGCTGCGCCATTAACGACTGCGCTTTTTTAATACGCGCTTCACGCTCGGCATTGGTAATGGGCGAAACACCAGAAGTAATAGATTGTAACGATGACGAACTGCTATTTGCACTAGCACTCCCAGCGTCATTGGCATCAGCGAAAGCTGCGGTGGATGCTAAGGTAAGAGGGGCCAATGTTGCTGCGCCAGAAAGCTTTAGAAAATCGCGTTTGTTCATCATCATTCCTTTTTATAGATTTTTATCTGCCGAAAGACTATTTTTGAGGGTTAAGCCCACACTAGGCCCACATAACTAGCACCGCCGCTAGGGCAATGAGTAACAAGCCCACTATTTCTTGCAAGGTGACTTTATTTTTAAGCCAATAGTGCGCTAGCAGCAAGGTTAATAATACTTCTAATTGCCCTAAAGTTTTTACTAACGCCACATGTTGCAGCGCCATGGCAGTAAACCAGCATATAGAGCCGAAGCAACTCACCGCACTAATAGTAATGCAGTGGGGTAAACGCCCAACAATCTGTTTAAACACTTGAGGTTTGGTAACCAAAATATAACTGCTTAAACCAACGGCCTGAATACATAACACCCACAACAACACCCAAGCAGCACTGTGCACAAAAGGCATGGCTAGCATATGGCTGGCTTCGCGAACAAATAACGAGGTAAGTGCAAAGCAGGTTCCACACGCTATGCCTATCAACAAGGTTTTTAAACTTAAGCCCTGCGCTTTGTTGCCACTACTTAAGACAAATACGGCTAGCCCACCTATTCCAATGCCTATCCATCCGAGTAACGTTAAATAGCTGCCAAAAAACAGCATACCTAGCACGCCCGCCACCAGCGCTTCACTTTTGGCAAGCCCTGCTCCAATGGCAAAGTTCTTTTGTTTGAATAACACCACCATAAACGCGGTGGCTGCAATTTGAAGTACCGAGGCTAACAGTACAACGACTATAAATGAGAGGCTAAACGAAGCGCTTGATGCTTCTACTAAAGAGCTTCCAAAAGAAGGAAGAGGCTGAGGTGAAACTGTATGCAGAATAATTAAATAAATTAGGGCTATGGGTGGTGCGAATAAAAACCGAGAAAGGGTAACGCCCACGGTATCGACGTGAGCGCTAAGTTTGCTTTGCAGGGCATTTCGCACGGTTTGCATTACTACCGCACCAAGGGTGAAAAATACCCAGCTCATAGATGTTAATTCGCTTATTGTTTAGATGTTTTAAACCGCCGCTTTAGAACGGCCATTAAATATCAGCCGTACTACTGTTTTGGTGCTTCAGACTCTGCTGTTTCAGCCGCTGTTTCAACTAAGCCGGCGGCCGGTGCCTCTGGTCTGTCTATCAAGCGTTTTTTCTTAAAGTCTGAATCGCGTTTCCACACCGGCCATTGCTGGCCGTTTGCTAAATTAGACATCATGGTGCCAATTAAAGCTAAGTCTTGTTGTACACCGCCCAATGTCCAGCTTGGTAGGTAATCGTCGTCGGCTTTGTGGTAGCGGTTGGCTATAAAATTAGGGTCGGTATCGCCTAAGCTCATAAACAATAATGAAGGCACGCCTTGGCGAGCAAGCGCGAAATGATCAGAGCGAAAGAACAACCCATTTTGTGGGCGCGGATCGAGCTTCACCGAGCGCCCTTGCGCTGCGGCAGTAGCACTTAAATCATCTTCAAGTGAAGAGTACCCTTCGCCATACTGCAAAATATAATCTACCGCGTTATTTACGTTCATGCCGTCTATATTTAAAAACGCCACCATATTAGCGGTTGGAATAGGCGGATTTTTGGCAAAGTGATCGGCGCCCAGTAAGCCGGTTTCTTCGGCAGTAAATGCACTGAACATTAGGGTACGTTCAAACGGTGTTTGCTCGCTTTGTGCTACCAAGTTATTGGCTAGGGTTAGCACTCCGGCCACGCCCGAGGCATTATCTACCGCGCCATTATAAATCACGGTTTTACCGTTTTTCTCACTTTTCCCTAAGTGATCCCAATGGGCATGCAACATTACCCACTCGTCTGCGGCCGATGCGCCGGGCAATATGGCGGCTACGTTCAGCGACTGAGCATGGGTGATGGTATTTGAAAAGGTCAACGAGGCTTTCACTTTCATAGGAATAGGTTTGAACCCTGGCGTTGATGCTTGTTCTTTAAGTGCGGCGTAATCTAGCCCAGCTTGTTCGAACACCGTACGTGCCGTATTAAGATGTAACCACCCCATTACGCCAACTTGAGATAAGTTTTTATTGTTATCTACTAAGGTGAATTTGGTATTTGAGTTAGAGTTTTCAACCACACCCCAGCCATAACCAGCAGGCATGGTTTCGTGAACAATAAATACGGCTTCAGCGCCTTGACGGGCGGCTTCTTCGTACTTGTAAGTCCAGCGGCCATAGTAGGTCATGGCATTGCCTTGGAATAAGTCAGGGTCTTTTGACGCAAAGCCAGGGTCGTTCACCAGCATAACCACTGTTTTGCCTTTCACATCTAACCCAGCGTAGTCATTCCAATTATATTCAGGCGCATTAATGCCGTAGCCCACAAAAATGACATCGCTATTTTTTAATGTGATGTCTTTCACAATTCGTTGAGTTCTAGCGGTGAATGCACTGCCACCAGCAAAGGTGTGCTGGCCTAAGGTTAAGGCCATATCACTTGAAGGGGTAATTTTTGCCAAGGGCACAGGCTGGGTGTAGCTATCGCCAAAAGCCGGTTTTAAACCAAGGGCTTTGTAGGCTTCCACTAAATAATTAACGGTAAGGGTTTCGCCTGCTGACAAGGGCCCGCGGCCTTCAAACTTGTCGCTTGCTAACGTACTAACATGAGTACGATATAAGTCTAAGTCGCTGTCGCTGATGGCAAGCGTTGAAGGCGTATCTGCCTGCGCTAACGCGGGTAGCGCTACACTGGCTGATCCTATACTGGCTAGCGCCAATAAGGCAAAAGCCATTAGCCCAGACTTACTGGTAGTAAGTGAAGAGGTGCGAACAGTAAACGAAGAAGTAAAACAAACTTTCTGGATAAATTGACGAATTATCATTAATTTAGGCGCTTGTATAAAACAGATACCTTAAGAGTATCGTTATACAGCGCCTAGCTCAATCGTTGGTATGCATTTGGGCGTATTTGGCTGCTTTTGTATGCGGCTTGAATGTGGCTGATAACGTGACTGAAAATGTGATCGGTTGTGCCTGAATGTGTTTAAAGCCCCATTGCGTGGTTGACAAAAGCCTGTTTAACCGCGCTAAGTTTATCGGTAGCGGCTAAGCCTACACCTCTAATTAGCTTCTTAAGCGGGTCGTTGCCATCGAATAAAAATTTAAACCCGTCCATCGCGGCAATCATCTTCATTGCCTCGGTTTTACGCGCTCGCTCGTAAGGGCGCAGGTAACGAAGCTGGCCTATGTCTTTTTGTTCCTCTAACAAGGTGCCGAGTAATGCAGCCAAGGCTAATGCGTCTTGCATACCTAAGTTGGCCCCCTGCCCCGCCAATGGATGAATAGTGTGGGCAGCATCGCCCACCAGCACTATGCCGTCTTTTGCCCATTCTCGGGCATAACGCATCGTTAGCGGAAATGCGGTTCTAGAGGTTTCAAGCGATACTGGGCCTAATGCATTGTTGCTTGCCGCTACTAGCGCATTACAAAATTCGCTATCGGAATACCCTTGTAAGGTTTTAGCAGCATCTGGGGTTTGCGACCATACAATAGAGCATACATTGGGGTCGCGCATAGGCAATAACGCTAATGGCCCTGTTGGCGTGAATGCTTGGCGCGCTACGTTTTCATGAGGTTGTTGGGTACGAATGTTTGCAACAATGGCGGTGTGTTCGTAATCGCGAAACGTAATAGGAAAATTAGCTTGTTTGCGCACGAAGGAATTAGCACCGTCGGCGCCCACTAATAATCTGCACGACAGCGCATCGCCGTTTTCTAGCATTAGCATGTTTTGCTGAGAGCTACTTAATACACGCTCTATGGTGGTATCAATTACCACAACGTTATCTTGCTTTAGTACCGAATGGGCTAGGCCATTAACTAAAGCAAGATTTTCGATAATAACGCCCAAGGTATCGCTTTCTAGTTCACCCCCAGTATCGTTACCTGCAAAGTGAATATCACCAAAGCTGTCTTTATCCCACACGTGCATGGCATTGTACGGGTTAGCTCTGCTTGCATCGATATGCTGCCAAACATCGGCTTTTTTCAACGCGCTAATATTAGCCTGATTAATTGCGCTAACCCGTGCCCCTGGCTTGTCGCCTAGTGGCTGGTCTATCAAGCCTTTATTTATAATAGCGATACGGCACGGCGCGTCTTTTAGCGCTGCGGCTAGGGTTAACCCTACTATTCCACCGCCTACAATGGCGATATCGGCATGTTGCATATCGGCTCTCTTTTTTTCTGTTTTTTTGGGTTCTAGATCTTGGTTTTAGCTTCTTGGTTTTAGCTTCTTGGTGCTAGGCTTTTGATACTAACTTTTTCCTGCCAGCCCTATAGCTTAAACACTGCGCCCATATCCTGTGGTTTGCTGCACAAACGCACGCTTCGCACTTGGTATCACATTTAATGCAGTTAGTGCCATATTTCTTGCTGCCACTAAGGGGAAATGACTATTCGAAAACGTACGTACTAACGTGTCGGTTAACGTAATAGTGGCGGTTCTGTCTTTACTGCGCTTGGCGGCGTAATCATTAAGTACGTTAAATTCCCCCGGATCGGTCACGCCTTTAAGCGTGTTCACCAAGGTAATAATATCGCGAAGTCCAAGGTTAAACCCTTGCCCTGCAATTGGGTGCAACGCTTGGGCCGCATTACCTACCACTACCGCACGATGGCTGGTAAGTGCATCGGTGTAACTTAATGCTAGTGGGTAGCTAGCCAATTCACTGATGGCTGTAATTTGCCCCTGCCGGTAACCAAATTCTTGCTGTAACCGCCGAATAAACGCTTCAGGGCTAAGCTGAATAAGTGATTCCGCGTGCTCACGAGCAACCGTCCATACTACGGAAAACCCCTTTCCTTTCGCCACATGCCCATTAATTTCACTGTCGAAAGGTAAAAATGCAACGGGCCCGTTTTTGGTAAAACGCTCGTAAGCTTTGTTGTGATGAGGCTCGCTAGTATGGGCATTGAAGATAATAGCCACTTGCTGGTAATCGTCAGTGTGGCGGGTTAGCCCTACTTGCTGAGCAAGTGAAGAGCGACCACCATCGGCAATCACCAAAAGTTTTGCATTAATGGTGCTGCCGTTATTAAGCGTGACTAGCGTACTGTCGGTTTCACGGGCTAAATGAGTGACCGTGGCGGGTGCAATGTGCTGATACTGCTTGCTTTGCGACATCACATTATGGGTAAGCGCACTTAGCGACACTACTTGCCCAAAGGTATTAATACCAAATTCACTGCTCGATAAATTCGTTAAGCCAATACCACCTTTATCGCTTACTTCAATATGTTCAATTTTGCCTTGATTTTGTTTTGCTAGCTCAGCTAGCCCTACGCCCATGGCATTTAACTCATTGACTGTTCGCCTAGCAAGGGCGATTACCCGCGTATCGGTTAACGGGTTAAAGACGTTGCTTTCATTAGAGGAGCTGCTTGCATTGGAAGAGCTAGCTGCATTTGAGGGGCTGGCGGCATCTACCAAAGTCACCGAAAGGCCCGCTTGTTCAGATAGGCCTTTAGCCAACACGCAGCCTACTATGCCGCCACCTACAATCACTACGTCTTGCTGGCTCACGCTTTAGAACCTTCTTTTGTATTTTCTTTTTTACTTTCTTTATTAGCTGGCTGTATCAGGGCTTCGATGTCTTTCACCGTTTTAGGTACATCGGCGGTTAGGATGTCTACGCCTGTTGCAGTCACCACAACATCATCTTCAATACGCACCCCAATACCTTTGTATTGTTCAGGCACATCGCTGTCGCTAGCAATATAAATACCCGGTTCTACGGTAAGCACCATGCCGGGTTTTAATAAGCGGTCTTGGCCGTTCAATTTGTAGTTACCTACATCATGCACATCTAAGCCTAAAAAGTGCCCTAGCCCGTGCATGTAAAACTGCCGCCATGCTTTTTGGTCAAGGTTTTCACCTACCGAGCCTTTTAACACGCCAAGGGCAACCAAGCCTTCGGTGATGACTTCAGCGCTGTGGGTCATAGCATCGGTTAAGGTAATACCTGGCCCAAGCATGGCCAATACACTCTCTTGTGCTTTTAACACCAACTCATATATCTCGCGCTGTGGCTTAGTAAATTTACCATTTACGGGGAAAGTACGGGTAATGTCTGCGGCATAACCCTGAAATTCAGCGCCTGCGTCTATTAGTACTAAATCGCCGTCTTGGATTTGCGATGAATTTTCGGTGTAATGCAAAATACAGGCATTTTCACCGCTACCCACAATTGTGCTGTAAGCCGGCGCGCGAGCACCTGCCATAGCGAACTCATGATGTAATTCCGCTTCCAGTTGATATTCGAAGCAGCCAGGTTTGGCATATTGCATAGCCCGCTTGTGCGCGCGGGCGGTAATTTCTGCGGCGGCTTTCATCATGGCCACTTCACAGGCCGATTTAAACACCCGCATTTCATGCAAAATAGGGCGAACGTCGGTAATAGTTTTGGGCGCTAAGGCTTCTTTTGGTGCATTGCGCAAAGTAGCAACAGCGCTATTCACCTGTGCATCGGCTTCTTCATTTTCACCTAAGGCGAAATAAAGATGGTCTTGGCCTTGAAGTGATTCAAGCAAAGCATCGCCTAGTTCAGATAGCTCAAAGGCTTCATCTAGGCTGAAGCGTGATAGTGCCGCTTCTGCGCCTAAACGTCTGCCTTGCCAAATTTCAGCGTCTTTATCTTTTGGTAAACACACCATGGCACGATAACTTTCACCATAGCGTGGATGATTCGATAAAATTAACCAAGCGTCGGCTTCTTCAAACCCGGTTAAATACCAAAAGTCGCTGTTTTGTCTGAACAAGTATTCAGTATCTCGGCTTCGGGTCACTAAACCTGCTGCCGGAATAACACAGACACTATTAGGCAAACATTGCGCTAACAGTCTATCTTGACGAGCGATAAATTCTTGCGCACTAATCATCTCATTCGCCTTTCTTCATCAATATTATAAAACTCATGCATCTAATGACGATCATGCTATTCGAAAGATTACTCTTGCTTGTCACTTCACTCATGCCTTATGGAACAACGTTTTATTGCTTACGCGTTCCAACAAGCTTGAGATTATTTATTTAATGAACAGA
Organism: Alteromonas sp. KS69; assembly: GCF_003989595.1. Lineage (NCBI taxonomy): Bacteria > Pseudomonadati > Pseudomonadota > Gammaproteobacteria > Alteromonadales > Alteromonadaceae > Alteromonas > Alteromonas sp. KS69. The sequence continues at coordinate 26,866 of NZ_PYHU01000044.1, forward strand.
TGGCTTATCTTGCTGATCATCAAGTAAAGACTGCCCTAATTCGCTGAAGCACAAAATAGCGGAAATCTTCACGTATTCCATTACTTCAAATAAGGCGCGCTCCGACTCTTCATCGGCATCCATAGGTTCTTCCATACGGGCGATGTCAGCAAAATCTTCTAATGCTTCTTTCACATCGGCAGAACATTGCATTAAATCTTGCTGGTGTAGGCCAAACCCTAACATAAAGCCGTGCACCCAATTAATTAACGCTTCGCCTCTGTCATTGATAGGGGCTTGATCGTCAGGCAGCATCAACTGTAAGGCGAACTCTGGTTCAAGTAACTGCTGACACGTTTGATTAAACAATGTGTTTAACAGATAAGTGGTCGCATCGTTGAAGTTTTCACCTTGATTAATAGTGTCACTTAATGCAGAAAGCCACTTCTGATCGGTTAGCGACATTCCGCCACACAACATGCCACATAAAATACCGTGAACTTCGGCGCCATCTACTACTATGCCGTGTTGCGATAACTTGTTGCTAACGCTGTCGTAATCGAGCTGTTTTTCCACAAATAGGTTTCCTTTTTCGTTGAAACTTAATATTAGCAAAATAGCGCTATAAAACACACCATTGGTGATTTGGTCAGATGTTATTCAAGTAGTACTGGTCTTATGGGTTTTAACTGGCAACCTAGGATCAATTGCTCTATGATCGTCGTTATTGGATATGGAACTTCCTTTGCAGCAGATTAAGGTAAATGAATAAGGTAGGCCACACTTAAGCGAAGCAAATTTGAGCTTAAGTGAATAGCGTGTATAATTGCTGACCAACTGGTCAAGATTAGATTTATCGAATCTCATCAGTAATGGTTAAATTAGCTACGCAAATAATTCATTGGCGCTTTGGTGATCTACTTCACCCCACACCGCGTTTGATATACCCTGTTGCGTTATACAATAACAATGTTTCCTGGAATGTTCGCCAGTTCACTCTTGTCCCTGGCCGATGCTATTAAACTAGGAAGTTGAAACAATGGCTACTGTGCAAGCTCGGCTCGTATCGAGAAGCCTACGGCCATAGTGATGCTTCCGCCCTGAACTTTCGGTTCACGGGCGAACGATGAACAGCGGCATTTCGGGAGACGCCCTCTTTCGACGGAAGAAGAAATGGCAATAATAAATTTTGGCTCTATTAATATCGATCATGTTTATCAGGTAGATCACTTCGTTCAACCTGGTGAAACTCTTGCGTCTACTCACTACCAACAATTACTTGGTGGTAAAGGTGCGAACCAATCCATTGCCCTAGCGCAAGCCGGTGCAGATGTTCGTCACGTAGGCAGCATTCATGAAAATGACGCAACGTTCAAACAAACGCTCATTAAAAAAGGCGTAGATTGTCGTGGCGTTAAATGCTCTGAAACCCCTTCAGGTCATGCCATTATTCAAGTAACGCCCAGTGGCGAAAATGCTATTGTGTTATTTGGTGGCGCAAACCAAACCATTACTGCCGATACCGTAAACAAAGCGTTGTTAGATACGTCGTCTTCCGATTGGGTACTTACCCAAAACGAAACCAGCAGTATTGCTGACGTACTTCGCTTGGCAAAAGAAAGTCAGCTTAAAGTTGCCTTTAACCCTGCACCTATGAGTGAGTCGGTTAAAGCCCTTCCTTTAGATTGTATCGATTTACTGATTGTAAACGAGACGGAAGCAGCAGCATTAACGGATAAAGAAGAATTAGACGATATTCTTACGGTATTTAAAGAGCAGTGGTCTCATTGCGAAGTTATCATTACACTAGGTAAAGCGGGTGTAATGATGTTAAGAGGAAGCGATACCATAGAAGTGGAAGCGTTTTCTGTTGATGCAGTAGATACCACAGCCGCTGGCGATACTTTTATAGGTTACTTTTTGTCTGCTTACAGTACTCACACTGATGCCAAACGTGCATTAATTAGAGGTTGTGCAGCTTCTGCTATTGCGGTTACACGTGAAGGCGCGGCGCAAAGTATTCCTACGCAGAAAGAAGTTGACCGTTTTTTGGCAAAGCACACTAAATAAGAAAACGCACTAGAGTATTATTAATGGCACATAAGATAATTTTAGATACGGATCCTGGCATCGATGATGCGATGGCAATATTTTTTGCGTTTCAGTCTCCAGATATTGAAGTACTTGGTTTAACTACTGTTTACGGTAACGTACCTGTCACCATGGCGGCACAAAATGCCCTTACCCTTTGCGAAATTGCAGGTAAAGACATTCCAGTAACCAAAGGTGTTGGTATGCCTTGGGTAGGTCCTGAATCAACGTACGCGCATTTTGTACATGGTGATTATGGCTTTGGTCACATTAAACCAGAAGCGCCTAAAACCGAACTAGACCCTCGTAGCTCTGCTCAGTTTATTGTGGATATGGCCCGTAAGTACCCTGGCGAAGTGACGCTTGTGGCTATTGGCCCATTAGGTAACCTAGCGCTAGCACTACGTTTAGAGCCAGAACTGCCCAAGTTAGTAAAGGGCGTCACCATTATGGGTGGTGCTGCATTTGTACGTGGCAACGTAACGCCACTTGCCGAAGCTAACATTTGGAACGATGCCTACGCTGCCGAAATTGTATTCGGTGCAGATTGGGACTTAACCATGTTCGGCTTAGACGTAACTAACGACACGCCGTTTTCTCCTTCTTTTGTTGAAACATTAGAAGAAAAGAATGCGAAGCTTGGTGGTTTTGTGAAAGACACTGCCCAGTTCTATATGGATTTCTATTCAGCTAATCGTGAAGATCGTGTTTGTTTCTTCCACGATGCATTCCCGCTTGCACATTTACGCCACCCTGAGTTATTCGAACTCACCGAAGGTCAAGTGCGTGTTGGTACTGGCGAGCTAGATCGTGGTCAAACAGCAGTGGCCCCTAAGGGTACAACCCCTAGCCCACTGTGGAACAATGCGAACACCATTAAAGTGGCTACAAAAGTAGATCACGCTAAATTGGAACAATTGTTCATAGACACCTATGCTTTATAGATGTGAAAGGAGGCTGTTCTATGGTAGCCGGCCTCCTGCTTTCACATTTTAGTTGAGGTAATGTGAAAGAATGATCCCTGCCAAGGTTCCAGCAAACGAAGAACAACGCCTTAGAGAGCTATTAAGCTACGATGTACTTGATACGGACGCCGAGCAACTCTTCGACGATTTAACTCAACTTGCTTCGCAAATTTGCGACTCACCCATTGCATTAATTAGCCTAGTTGACCCCGACAGGCAATGGTTCAAATCTCGTGTAGGAATTGAAGCCACCGAAACCTCCCGTAATATCGCCTTTTGCTCTCATGCTATTTTACAGCGTGAAGTATTTGAAGTGCACAACGCAAAAGAAGACCCTCGCTTTCACGATAACCCTCTTGTAACAGGCGAGCCAAATATTCGATTCTATGCTGGCGCACCGCTAATTACTCCATCTGGGCATGCCATTGGCACGCTATGCACAATCGGCGATAAACCCAAAACCCTAACTAGTCTTCAACGCAATGCACTTAAAACACTCAGTGAATCAGTGGTTGCGCATCTGGAATTAAAACGCAAGAACAAAGAACTTGAACGAACCAGCAAGTTTAAATCTGACTTTCTTTCCTACATTAGCCACGAAATAAGAACGCCGCTAAATGCGATAAACACGTTCAGCCATTTGCTTGAAGGCGAAGCCAAGCAATTTTCACTGCCCACTAACTTTACAGACTCGCTTGGGCATATAAGCAAAAGCGGTGAGCGCTTGCTTGAAATAGTGAACTCAGTGTTAGATATGAAGCAAATAGAAGCGGGTAAAATGCGCGTCATGCCCCGCCCCGTCAGCACAGCCGATTTTTTCACGCATTTATTCTCGTTAACCCGAATTCGCGCTGAAGACGGGAATGTTATTTTTAATTCTGTTATTGATGACAATGTTCCCTACTCTCTTAATTTCGACGACACTAAGTTTGGACAAGTAGCCTTAAACCTATTATCGAATGCCATTAAGTACACTCATGCCAATAAGCACGTATCCATTCGAGTGAAGTACAAGCAAGGGAATTTGTTGCTGGCGATTAAAGACGAAGGCATCGGTATTAGTGAAGAGGAACAAAAAAAGCTCTTCGCACCATTCGAGCGAATGGAGAACGCGCATCAATTTGATGGTACAGGCTTAGGCCTAAATATTACCAAGAAGCTGGTTGAGTTGATGGGAGGGTCTATAAAACTTAGCAGTAAGCTAAACGAAGGTACTCACGTAAGCGTAGCCATTCCTGCAGAAAAAGTTAGCGCCGATACTATCGAGCACGATCCCGCGCTTTTACAGCCCCAAGAGCTAAATATTCCTACAGACTCTCACGTACTAGTAGTGGAAGATCATTATATTAATCAGATAGTGATTAAAACCATATTTGATAAACTTGGTTTGCCATTATCGGTTGTAGATAGCGGTGAAGAAGGCGTAGAGTATGTAAAATCGAACCCTGTAGATTTGGTGCTGATGGACATTAACTTACCGGGAATTGACGGAACAGAAGCCACTCGGCAAATTAAGAAAGTGCGCGCCACACTACCTGTTATAGCCTTAACCGCAGATGTTATCACGCAACGAGATTTGTTATTAAAAAATGGCTTAGACGACCTACTCACCAAGCCCGTTGAAAACGCAGAGCTTATTAGGGTACTTAATCACTATTTAGGAAAGTAAGACAACGTGGAGCCACTGGAAGCCTGCTGTATGAAACGGAACACGTCACAAATTATGTCAAAAAAAACATCACGAGCAACACTGCGAAAGGCATTAAGAGCATTGCGCAATGAATTACCTGAATCTGAGCAGCAGCACGCTGCTTTCGCAGTACGCGACAACCTCTTGTCATTACCCGATATTACCAACGCATCATCTATTGCTTGTTACCTGCCTAACGACGGTGAAGTAGACTTACGCCCCTTTATGCACGCATGCTGGAAGCTGAACAACGCATCTGCCCTTCATACTTCTTTGCCTGTGTTGCATCCAGTTTGCAAAGGCCACCTGCTTTTTCTTCGGTATACAGAAAAAACGCCAATGCGCGTGAACAAATACAACATTGAAGAGCCAATACTAGCCTGCTCAGATGTAATTCCGACCTTCCATCATCAGGTGATACTTATGCCATTGGTAGGGTTTGATGCGAGTGGAAATCGTTTGGGCATGGGCGGTGGCTATTACGACCGCACGTTAGCTAGCATTCAAGCACAAATCATAAAGCCAAAGCTCATAGGTATTGCCCACGATTGCCAGCAAGTAGACCAACTTCCGGTTCAGCATTGGGACATTCCTGTAAACGCTATTGTCACCCCAACACAGCAGTTGAGCTTTAATCGTACATAACGCACCGTAAATTCCCCTATCACGGTGGGTTAGCTAGCGGTTTTCCGGTAAACTGATGAAAATTTAGTTAGGAGAGTCACTATGGATCAGAATGCAAAGAAGCAAGCAGTAGCGAAAGCAGCCATCGAATATGTTGAAAACGGCAGTATTGTTGGTGTAGGTACTGGCTCCACGGTTAATTTTTTCATTGAAGAACTCGGCAAAATTAAAAATAACATTGAAGGGGCAGTATCCAGTTCTGATGCCTCTACCAAGTTGCTAGAAGCCCTAGGCATTGAAGTATTCGCACTAAACGATGTTAGCAATATTTCAGTGTATATCGACGGTGCTGATGAAGTTACCGAACACAAACACATGATTAAAGGCGGCGGTGCAGCCCTTACCCGGGAAAAAATTGTGGCGGGTGCATCAACTACATTCGTGTGTATTGTAGATGATAGCAAGCGCGTTCCCGTGCTTGGCAAATTCCCTCTTCCTGTTGAAGTTATTCCAATGGCGCGATCTTTTGTGGCTCGCGAGTTGGTAAAACTAGGCGGCGATCCTGAATACCGTCAAGGCGTAGTAACCGATAACGGCAACGTTATTTTAGACGTACATAACCTTGAAATCTTAAACCCAAGAGAGCTTGAACAGTCGATTAATAATATTCCTGGTGTGGTCACCAACGGCATATTCGCCCTACGTGGCGCAGACATCGTACTATCGGCCACCGAAACCGGTGTTGATACCTTTAAATAATAGCTTTCAAGTTAAACTGATTTCTGTTAGATTTCCGTTTAGACGTCTAGATGGCCTTTCGAGAGTTTGAGGTTAGTACTAGTCGGGGTAGGTAAGACTTCCGCAAACACGCTGTGAACCCATCCATGGGAGCTCCGCCGCCGCATCCATGCGGCGGAGGGTTTGCTCCAGTCTTACCTACCCCGCCTGCACCAGCCTCGAGCTCTGTAAATACTAATACTTTTTAAGAGATAGCAAATCCATGAGCAAAGTTTCACTAGAGAAGGATAAGATCCGGATATTGTTGTTAGAGGGTGTGCATCAAAGTGCACTAGAAACCTTTAAGAATAATGGATACACCAATATTGAGTATCTCAAAACGTCCCTTCCTGAAGAAGAGCTTGTTGAGAAAGTGAAAGATGCACATTTTATTGGCCTTCGTTCGCGCACTCAAATTACTGAGAAGGTGGTAGACGCCGCTCAAAAATTGGTGGCTATTGGTTGTTTCTGTATTGGTACTAACCAAGTTAATTTAGAAGCAACACAGCGCCGTGGTATTCCGGTATTTAATGCCCCATTTTCTAATACTCGTTCAGTAGCAGAGCTTGTGCTTGGTCAGCTTATTCTTTTGCTTCGCCAAGTGCCTAGCAAAAGTGCTAAAGCGCACCGCGGTGAGTGGGAAAAAACAGCAAATGGTTCATACGAAGCCCGTGGAAAAACACTGGGTATTATTGGTTATGGACACATTGGTACTCAACTAAGTATTCTTGCTGAACACCTTGGTATGCGTGTACAGTTTTTCGATATTGAAGATAAGTTGGTATTAGGTAACTCTACGCAGATAAAGTCGTTAGAGAAGCTATTAAACACTTCTGATGTGGTATCGCTTCACGTGCCTGAAACTCAGCAAACGCAAAACATGTTTGCAGCTGAGCAATTTGCGCAAATGAAAAAAGGCAGCATTTTTATTAATGCTTCACGCGGAACGGTTGTAGATATTGACGCTCTTGCCGATGCACTTGAAAGCGGGCAGTTAAATGGCGCTGCTATTGACGTATTCCCCGTTGAGCCTAAGTCGAATAACGAAGAATTCCAATCACCTCTACGTAAGTTTGATAACGTGATTCTTACGCCGCATGTAGGCGGTAGCACTCAAGAAGCCCAAGAAAACATTGGCATAGAAGTAGCCGGTAAATTGGCGAAGTACAGTGATAATGGTTCTACCTTATCTGCAGTTAACTTCCCTGAAGTATCATTACCAGAGCACATTAGCCGCTCTCGTCTGCTTCACGTGCACAAAAACCAGCCGGGTATTCTTACACAGATTAACCAAGCATTTGCAGAGAAAGGCATTAACATTGAAGCCCAGTACCTTCAAACTAACGCAGAAATTGGTTATGTAGTGGTAGATGTTCAGCAAGACAGAGCTTATGACGCGCTTGCACAACTACAACAGATTGACGGTACGATTAAGACCCGTATTCTTCACTAATGCTAGGGGTGGCGGTCGTTAGTTACCGTCATACTCTTTTGAAGACATAAAAAAACGCTGCCAATTGACAGCGTTTTTTGTTTCTACAACCGTTAATACGGTTTTAGAAGAAGTTGTAAACTAGTGTTACTGCAGTTTCAGTATCAAGCTTTTCAACGTCGTCAGATACGTTTGAGTTATGGTCTAACTTAAACGACAGCTTCATAGAAAGGTTACCGCTAATAGTAGCCGTAAGCGCCGACTCAGCACGAGATTTCGTGTTATCAGAACCCACTTCCGTACTCACTGTTTGAGTAAATTTAGCTGTGTCTGAAATTTTCCAAGAGTAAGCACTTGAAGCACGAACAATCATACTGTTCTGCTCTTCGCCTTCTTGTGTTTCAGCAAACGAGTAACCAGGACCGATTGAGTACTCTAAAGTGTGACGTTTATTTTCAAGTACTTTTTGGTTCCAACCCACAGCAAGTGTTGATTGATAGTCGAAGTTACTTAAACGGTCATCTTCATACGATGCGAAACCAAACAAACGATAATCAGGGTTATCTAACTTGTAGTTACCCTGTGCAGAACCGTAAAACTTTTGTGCCGATGTGTATTCTTCTTCAGTACCGTCGTCGTTATCTACCGTTTCTTTCTTGTAAAGACCTTCAAGAATGTAGTCGTTGCTCCACTGCTGCAATTCTTGGTGAGCAGTAATACCAGCACTGATTGATGACGTTTCAGTGTTACCTGTTGTTGCGATAATACCTAGCTCACCTTCCATCGTGAAAGGTTTAACATCGTCTTGAGCAAAAGTAACAGAAGAGAAAGACAAGGCCAAAAGTGAAGCGAGAAGCTGTTTTTTCATTAGCAATCCTAGTAGTGTTTTATCCTTTGCCATGCTGTAAATACCCTGCGTAAGCGCTAGCCAGCATAGCCTGAAAAATCTGCGCCAATAGTACCTACCTAATAGAGCGAGTCAATGAGGGTCGAATAAAAATTAGACTATAAGACGCAAAATTTACACTTATTGATAAGCTTTGAGCCTGATTATTAGAAGAATTGATAAACCAAAGCAACCGAAGTCTCTGTACTTAACCCATCTACATCTTCGGTAGTATCGGTTTCGTGATTTAAAATAAACGACAGCTTCATGGCTAAAGAGCCGAAAACGTTGGCTGACAAAGACGTCTCAGAACGAGATTTAGTATTTTCATCACCCGCTTCAGTGCTAACAAATTGTCGAAGGTTAGCACCCGATGCCCAATGGTATTTGTATTCAGCAGATGCCCTTACAATTACACCGTCGTTGATATCTTCATCTAACGGCTCTTCAAGCTCGACAAAAGAATAACCAGGCCCAACACTGTAACGAAACTCACTGACTTCGTCTCGCCACACACGCTGTGACCAACCAGCAGCCAGTGAAGCACGATGATCATACCCGCTAAAAGAATCATCTTCATAATCGCCGTACATGAATAAACGTCTACCAGGCTGGTTTAATTTGTAATCGAACTGAGCGCTGCCATAGAAGCGTTTGGCCGATACTTCGCGACCAGTGCCATCGGTATTACTTTCTTGATAAAGCATTTCTGCAAAGTACAGACTGCTCCAATTTTCAGTTTCATGATCGGCGTTAATACCCGCTTTGATGCTCGCTGCAGATGTATTTCCAGTATTTGACAGAATACCTAACTCACCGTTCAGCGAAAATCTAGGTACTTCGTCGTCGGTGTCTGGCGTAAAATCGGCGTGATAAAGCGTTTGAATTAAATCGCGATCTGCCGCAAAGACGGCAGTGCTTATACTGAGTAGACAGCATGCTGCACAAAATAATTTGGTTAGATTAAGCATAATTTTTAGTAATTTTTTATAGGTTCGGTGCTGTTATGGCATAGCCATTTAACACCCTATTATGCCCTTCCGTGGGTATTACGTAAGCTATGTGTTTTTACCGCTTAGCTTTTTACCGCTTTGCTTTTTACCGCTTAGTTGTACAATCGAGCGCTTGTAGAACGGTTTCTAAATTCATATTCAACAACCATCAAGCTGCTTTGCGCCACATAAAGCCCAAAGCTACTTACCATTGTTTTACCTCACTGCCGGTAAATCAATGTATAAGCATAGAAATTTTTGCTGTTTCTCTATCGGCGAACTCTATGGCATTTGCCACGTCATCTAGATTCACACCACTATTATTGGCTATGTCTTCTAAAAAAAGTTCAATGTCAGCATCAGTTTTTTTATTTTGCTGCATGGAAGTGACCCTTGACGCCAATGCCAGTAGCGCAATATCGCTATCTGCAGCCTGCCTAGACATATCATTAGCGTGCATAACCGGATAATAGAGCACAAGAGGAAGCTTCCAACTTTCTAATATGGTACCGCTACAGTTAGAAAAGGTAAAACCAAAATGGTGAATTTGTCTTGCCCCTAGCAGCATATCGTTATCTTGCTCAATGTAGTTTTTGTAAAGCTCGGGCGAGCGTTTAGCAATCACCAACTCACTGAGATTTTGCAATATCCCCATCACGAAGAAACGCTCGCTACCACGAATATTACTGGCCTTGGCCAATTGCTTCGCCACCATTCCACAATACACCGAATCGAACCAATGTTTATCAAGATCAATAAGCTTGGTATCAAAGTATTTAAATGCGGTGTTTGCGGTTTCTGCCACTACCAAATTATACAATGCTTCACCACCAATAATGTTAATGGCTTTTGAAACAGACTCTACCTGTGATGGAAATCGGAACAGTGAACTATTTGCCAATCGCAGCACCTTGGCTGTTAATGACGAATCTAAACTGATCAAATCGCCAAGGTCGTTTGCACTTGAACGCGGGTTATCTAATACCGAGCGGATACGTATACATATATCTGGCAAGGTAAATGACTTTGTAGCAAACGACACATATTTATCTAAAGACATGCAAAGGTTCCACTTTTAACTATTACATAGCGGTGTATAAAGAAAAAAACTACACCACTTATGCTTTATCAATTTTCTCGGGAGGCGTATCAAACATAGAAATTTGACTCGGCTCTCGGACTTCTTGTATTGCTTCGTTTTGACGACGGTCTCTGCTTAAGGCCGCTTTTTTACGGCGCTGACATGCCACTATAACTTTTCGGCGAGTTCCGTCGTCAATCTTGAGCCAATACAATCGCTCTTCTCGGCTGCGGTAGCATCCTTTGCAATACCCTCGCGGTCCAGACTCACAAACACCAATACAGGGGCTTGGAATTTCAAAGAACTCCAGTTGCTGTGCTGGTGGCTTTTGGTCTGTCATGTTTACCTGTATGCGCTTGCTAAAACGCGTTGCGTTAAATTAAAAACACCTTCTTAATGCCACTAATATATTGTTACTGGCCACGTAAACCAAGATAGTTATTACATTACTCCAGTATATTTTGGGCAAACTCACCAAAATAGCAACTCTGTAATAATACATGAGTATTAATCTACCAGTGTATAGTCAATAGTCGAAACTACCCGTACCTGCTTAATATGGGGGTGATGATGGTCTCTACTCGAGATAGAAAACCGTCCCTGATTAGCCCGCTTTATTTTCCCTAAGGTACTTTTTGAGTCTTGCGCGAATTTTTCAGCAACCTCTCTGGCGTTAACAGTGGCTTCCTCAATCATTGCTGGCTTCACTTCATTTAAACGCGTAAATACATACTCGGGCTGTGCTTGATAGTGTTGATTGGTTAGCACAACACCAGACTTTAATAAGCTACCTATCTGGCTCATGACTAAGCGCACATTTTCTACATCGTTTGAAAACACGGTAATGGTTTGCACTGCGCTATAACGAAACGGCGCTTTTTCTGTTCCTCCATATTGCTGGGCTAGCTTGTCGGTAATGTCTGGCTTACCGATGGAAATTCCCTCTTTGGCAATACCGTTATTCTGTAAGAAGGTAGATACTTTCATGCTGTTAGCTTCAATGTGGTTGTATAGCGCGGGTAAATCATTGCCCGCATCAACAAATTGAATAGGCCAAATCACGCGATCAGCCACGTATTCTCGTTCTGATAATCCTTTAACGGTAACTACCCTGTCCCACGTTTGCATCTCGTTTAAGGCCGAAGACACCTGTTGACCCAATACGCCAAGCGCACTCACCATCCCTATTGCCACTACCACTGCTGCACCTATCTTCATAACTCTCGTTCCAGTTTTTATTGTTGATAGTGCTAGCTTACGTTCAGTTGGAGTCGAATTTAGGGATGAAAAAAGCCGAGATTGTTGATACTTAACGATACATAATGACCAATTGTGGCCGCAAAGAGGCTGGAGAAATGAATTAGCGTTTATTCCCATCAACTATCATTTTGCGCGCTCTCGCATCCGAATTTCGAATCATATCGTCAATCAAAGCTGTTTCGGGCATATTCTTCCAGTACTTTTTGGGCATTGAGCTCAACATTGCGCTCTTTTTGATACGGGCGGGATTAAATATATTAGCGTAGTAAGTGAGCCAATATTTTTCGATACGATCTTCATCAGGAAACACTCTCGGATCGGGATTATCTTCTAAAACTAGCTTTTCAGTATCCCAATGAGCAGCCCGATAAGGCGTCAATATAGACCACCGCATATTCTTAAAGCGAGTTTGGAAGAAGTCGAGTTTAATCTCTAAGCTAAAATGTTCTGGTTCATACCAAGCGATAAAGTGCTCTTGTCCGTCAAGCGTAACTTCTCGAAATCTCAAAAAAGCACTTATTTTATATGCATCGCGCTTTACCGCTTTGGCTAACGTAGTAAGTTGCAGTATATCTTGGTCAGTCTTTAACTGAATAAGGTTTTTGTTCTCGAAAATAACGCGCCATAACACCCGATAACACAATGCGAATCGGCTCGCATCTTGATGACACAGTGCATATTTAAAAAGTATTAAGACTGACTTGGGAATAGTGTGTTGCGTTTTTGGCTTACTGGCTGCTATGTCTTGTTCCCCATCGCCAAACAGGTCGTCTTGTATCGACTCTGAATTTTGCCAGATAATATTTTCGGGGGGGATAGCTTGCGCCAAACATTCTCTTGCTGCAATGCGCCACTCATCGTACCCAGGCACCGAAGTGATTGTAATTGTTTTCATCTTGATCTTACTGCTAATCCTACTTCAGTTAGGCGCCGAATAACTCAAACTGCTTCGGCTGTTTGAACTGCAACTCAAAATTATTACTATCGAGTAAGTGAATAGCAGGTGAGTAATCACTTACGCTAATGAAAGGTTTCAGCTTTTGTAATGGCAGACGCAATTTCGTGAGATCCATCCAGCTAAGCTTTGTATAACGACGAATCGCCAGAATTTTTTGTACGGTGCGTGCACCAAGACCTGGCACTCTTAACAACATGAGTTTGTCGGCTTTATTTAAATCAATGGGAAACACATGACGATTGCGCAATGCCCACGCTAGTTTAGGATCGTGGTCCATATCAAGCATGTCATCGTGCACGATTTCGTCAAGCGTAAATCCATAGAAACGCAGTAGCCAATCAGCTTGATAAAGACGATGCTCTCGCACCAAAGGCGCAGGTTTCAAAGGCAAAACTTCTGATGCATCAGGTATTGGCGAGAACGCAGAATAATAAACTCGGCGCAGCTTTTGTTGGCTATAAAGTTGAACACTCGCTCCCAAGATGGTTTTATCATTTGAGCCATCGGCTCCTATAATCATTTGAGTGGACTGCCCGCCAGGGGCAAAACGAGGAGGACGTTTGCCTGTATGCGTTTTATCTACTTTATGCTCAGTAATTTTGTCTTTCAGGGTATTCATCGCGCTATGAATAGCGCCGAGATCTTTTTCGGGCGCGTATTGATTTAATGAAGGCTGGGTAGGCATTTCTACATTAATACTAAGCCTGTCAGCGTATAAACCTGCTTCGGCCTGAAGTTCAGGCGATGCATTGGGAATGGTTTTAAGATGAATATACCCCTTAAATCCGTGATCGATACGTAAGGATTTGGCAATACGCACCATGCTTTCCATTGTAAGGTCTGGCGAACCGACAATGCCTGAACTAAGAAATAAACCTTCGATATAGTTACGCTTATAAAAATTCAGTGTTAGCTCAACCGTTTCTTTGACCGTGAAACGGGCACGTTGAACACTACTCGATACTCTATTGATGCAATAGTGACAATCGTAAATACAGTAGTTTGTCATGAGTATCTTCAGTAAAGAAACACACCGTCCATCAGGAGTAAAACTGTGGCATATACCCATTCCGCCAGTAAGAGAACCAATACCAGTTTTATCAGTTTTACCTGCCTTTCGTTTACCTGCCGAACCGCTTGCACAGGAAGCGTCATACTTGGCTGCATCTGAGAGAATTTCGAGTTTTTGAATCAGTTTGTCATGCATTGCAAATTGTCACTTTCTCTAAGCAAATACACAAAATCAGCGGGTTCGGTAATAAAATACGAAAATAGAAGTGTGTATTTATAGGTGGTTTTTAGATTACAAAGCCGTTATATCATGTATAAATATACAGTACAAATGCATTCTGCTATCACAAAATAAAGGGGTGTAGCGTTGAGCCATTGTGGCCCATCCCCTATGCCTACCATAAAAAAAGGCCACTTAAATTAAGTGGCCTGAAGTGCCTCCAAAGTACGAGGAGGAGGCAACGCTTGGGTAAACGGGAGAGTTAACCGTTACGTTTCAACAAATAGTAAAATACAGGGGTAAGAATTAAGCCGAACACGGTAACCCCTATCATGCCTGAGAATACCGCTACGCCCATGGCTTGACGCATTTCTGCACCCGCACCAGTGGAAAGCACCATAGGTAACACACCCATAATGAAAGCAATCGATGTCATCAGGATGGGGCGAAGACGCAACTTGCTGGCCTCTTTAATGGCTGATAGTGCGTCCATACCCTTGTCTTGTAGTTCTTTGGCAAATTCCACAATCAGAATGGCATTTTTAGTAGCAAGCCCCACCAACACAATTAAGCCAATTTGGGTAAATATGTTGTTGTCGCCGCCATAAATCACCACACCAATTAATGCGCTTAGCAAGGTCATGGGAACAATTAATATAATAGCCAGTGGTAAGCGTAAGCTTTCATACTGTGCCGCCAACACTAAGAACACCAACAGTACGACTAACGGGAAAATAAAGGCCGACGCATTACCTGCCAATATTTGCTGATAGGTTAGCTCGGTCCACTCGTAGGTCATGCCTAGCGGAAGCGTTTCATCAAGAATTTGCTCAATCGCGGCTTTGGCTTGATCTGAACTGTAGCCCGGCGCTGGTGAACCATTTACTTCAGCGGTGACATAACCGTTGTAATGCATCACCCTGTCTGGCCCTGCACTGTGCTGAATATCTAGGAATGAACCTAGCGGGATCATATCCCCTTTATCGTTTCGCACCTTAAATTGAGTGATGTTTTCAACGTCTTGGCGGTACTGTGCATCGGCCTGAACATTCACCTGATAGGTTCTACCGAACAAGTTGAAATCGTTCACATACACCGAGCCTAAATACGCCTGCATGGTGTCAAACAAGGTGCCAATATTTACCCCTTGGCTAACGGCTTTCTCGCGATCTACATCCACATTTAACTGAGGTACATTAACCGTAAAGCTAGTGAAGTTACCGGTTAATGCAGGGTGCGCCCACGCTTTGCCAATCACCTCTTGAGTTACTTTTTCAAGTTCAGCAAAACCCAAATTTCCTCTGTCTTGAACTTGCAGCCTAAACCCACCAATGGTGCCAAGCCCCATTACCGGTGGTGGCGGGAATATAGCCACATACGCCCCTTTAATAGAACCAAATTGCTGGTTTAATTGCATCGCAATTGCACCGGCTGAAAGCTCTGGACTTTGGCGCTCACTAAAAGGCTTTAGCGGCGTAAACAGCACACCGGAACTTGGGCTATTGGTGAAGCCATTAATATTCAAACCTGGAAACGCTACTGCATCAGAAACCCCAGGGTGCTCCATCGCAATTCGTGACATTTCACGTACCACTTCCTCGGTTCTATCTAGCGACGATGCATTAGGAAGTTGAGCAAATGCAATAAGGTACTGCTTATCTTGCGGTGGTACATAGCCAGTAGGCGTGTTAGCAAACTGGAAATAGGTTAGGCCTAATAAACCGGCATAAAGCACCACTACCACACCGCTTTTGCGAATAAGCCCACCTACAGCGCCTGTGTATTTTTTGGCTCCGCGATCGAACATTTTATTAAATGGCGTAAATACAAAACGGCCAAATAGTTTATCCATACCACGGCTTAACCAATCTTTCGATTGCCCATGAGGCTTTAATAATAACGCCGACAGCGCTGGGCTTAGGGTTAGTGAATTGATCGCCGAAATAAAGGTAGAAATGGTAATCGTTAACGCAAACTGCTTATAAAATTGACCCGTTAAGCCACTCATAAAAGCAGTAGGGATAAACACCGCAGCCAGTACCAAGGTGGTGGCTATAATAGGGCCTGTAACTTCTTTCATGGCTTGCACAGTGGCATCGAACGGCGCTTTGCCATCGGCAATATTCCGCTCTACGTTTTCCACCACCACAATGGCATCATCAACCACAATCCCGATAGCCAGTACCAAGCCAAACAACGATAGCGCGTTTAACGAAAAGCCCATCAATTGCATAAACGCAAAAGTACCAACCAATGAAATAGGAACGGCCACTAAAGGAATAATAGAGGCGCGCCAGGTTTGTAAAAACAGTACAACAACCAAAACAACCAGTAACACAGCTTCAAATAACGTATTTACCACCGCTTCAATTGAGCCGCGCACGAATACCGTGGGGTCGTAAACGATGTCGTACTCCAACCCTTCTGGAAACATTTTTTCTAGCTCGGCCATGCGCGCACGCACGTCATCAGAAATTTGAATGGCGTTAGAACCTGGTGCCTGAAATATAGGTAATGCTGCCGCAGGGTTATTGTTTAACAGAGAACGCAAAGTGTAGTAATCGGCACCTAACTCAATGCGTGCTACGTCTTTCAAGCGGGTAATTTGGCCATTATCCCCCGTCTTAACGATGATATTTTCAAACTCACTTTCGTCTTCTAGACGACCGCGTACATTAATTAGTAACTGAAACTCACTGGTGCCCGTAGGCTGTGCGCCTAGACTTCCTGCCGCCGCTTGTTGGTTTTGCTCGGAAATAGCCGTAACCACATCGCCAGGGTTCATTTGAAGTGAAGCCAACTTGTTTGGATCTAGCCATACACGCATGCTGTATTCACCAGCACCAAATAAACGAACTTGCCCTACCCCTTCAACACGTGCGAGTTCATCTTTCACAAACTGGTCGGCATAGTTAGACAAATAAAGCATGTCGTAACGTTTATCAGGCGACGTTAAATGCACCACCATCGTTAAATCTGGTGACGATTTTTCGGTAACAATACCTAAGCGCTGTACTTCCTGTGGCAATCGCGGAGTGGCGCGGTTAACACGGTTTTGTACTAGCGTAGTGGCATCATCAGGGTCGGTACCAATGGCAAACGTAATGGTAAGGGTCATACGCCCATCAGATGTGGCCTGCGAAGACATATAAATCATATCTTCTACGCCATTAATCTCTTGCTCTAGGGGCGTAGCCACAGTTTCAGCTATCACCTTAGGATTTGCGCCAGGATAGTTAGCCGTTACCACAACCGTAGGTGGCACCACTTCTGGGTATTCTGTGATAGGTAGTTGCCAAACAGCAATGGCGCCGCCAATGAAAATGAGCAGGCTTAGTACACCTGCAAAGATAGGGCGGCGAATGAAAAATTGCGAAAAATTCATTAGTTAATTCCAGTACCGGCAACGCTACCAGTTAGCGCATCAACGTTAGCCAAATTTGTTACGTTATCTACACGTGCCTGCCAATTTTGTAGGCTTGCTAGTGCTTCTTTATCACCCATATCAACCTGGTTTGGCGCAACAACAGCTCCTGGACGTACGCGCTGAAGGCCATCAACTACAATGGTGTCGCCAGCTACTAGGCCACTTTGAATAATGCGCATGCTACCTACTTTGTCACCCAAGGTAACAGCGCGGTATTCCACTTTATTGTCGGTGTTTACCACCAATACAAATTTGTTGTTAAGGTCGGTACCTATCGCTTTTTCTTTAATTAAAATGCCCTGCTCGTTGGTATCACCCGCTAGTTTCAAGTGGGTAAATAAACCCGGCATTAAACGGCCATTTTCGTTGTTGAAAACCGCGCGAACACGAAGGGTACCCGTATTGCCATTCACTTGATTATCGACAAAATCGATTTGTCCCCAGTGACCATAGTCTTGCTCATTGGCAAGACGCATAGCCACCGCTTGGTCGTTTACCGCAGAATCTGCTTTACCATCGCTACTTACGTAATTTAGGTAGGTTTGCTCATCAATATCGAAGTAAGCGTAAAGCTGATGAGTAGATACGATGCTGGTAAGCTCAGACTGTCCTGCCGTTACATAGTTACCTTCGGTGATGTTTGCCCGAGACACACGGCCAGAGATTGGCGCTTCAACACGGGCAAAACCGCGATTTAAACGAGCAACGTCTAATGCCGCTTTCGTTTGATTGATGCTAGCAAAAGCTTGATTCTTACCCGCTAAACGCTCATCTAGCACCTCTTGTGAAACCGCTTGGGTTTTACGAAGTTTTACGACTCTGTCGTAACTTTGCACAGATAAGTCGTAACGGCTTTTTGCTTCTTCAAGTTGCGCGGTTAAACGCTCAACTTCTGCTTTAAAAGCGCGGTTATCAATAAGGAATAAGGTTTCGCCCTGCTCTACATATTCGCCTTCTTCAAACGCTACAAATTCAATGTAGCCTGAAACACGTGGGCGAAGCGATACCGTTTGCGGCGCTTCTAAACGGCCAGTAAAACTGTCCCACTCAGTTAAACGCTGCGAGACCACTGGCGCAACATCTACAGGAATGCCCGCATTCGCATGCATTTGCTGGCCAGGATCCGTATCGTCGCTACCACATGCGGCGACAAGTGCTGTAAGGCTTAGAATTGCCAAAAATCGAGTTAAAGTCGTCATTGCAAGCGTCTCTAAAAGTGTGAAGGCGTGCATTATGCACATGGCAATACAATAAAAATAATTATATTTTCGTATGCAACACATCATAAAATGATATATATTGAGAAGTATGAAATTTAGGCTATTTTGCTCAAGGTGTTACATAAAAGTTGGCACCACAGTCTGAAGCGAAAAAGTGTTGTGATAATAGTTAGACACGCCGTGTAGAGAAGAGCCGAAGCGATAAAAAGCGATGGGTTCGCCGCGTGTTTACGGAGTATTTCCTTACCTCGGCTTTACCTCAGCATTGAACTAGAACCCAGATACAGAACTATTTTACGAATAACCGGAGAGACTGGTGCGTCCACATGATTTAAATTTATTGATGATATTTGATGCCATCATGACGGAAGGCGCGATTACCCGTGCTGCTGATAGATTGTCGATGACACAGCCAGCAGTCTCAAACGCCCTTTCTCGCATGCGTACCGCATGGAAAGACGAGTTATTCGTAAAGGATGGTCGGGGTATTCAGCCTACCTCTTATGCCAAAAACCTGTGGAGCCAAATTCAAGGCCCGCTAGGGCAACTTGAAGTTGCCGTCAGCCCCGCGGAATTTGACCCTGCTACGGCCAAGCGCACCTTTCGTATATCAGCCACTGACAGCATTGTTGCTATGGTATGGGGGCCGCTTCGTAAGGTTATTGAAAATGAAGCGCCAGGCATTAATATTCATGCGATCCCCAGTTACGATTTGGGTACTGATAAGGTATTAAAAGACGCTGAGGCTGAACTAACTTTTTCTAAATACCATCAACCTGATGCGGTAATACGTACCGAGCACGTGTTAGATCCTAGTTGGGTAGTCGTGATGCGCCCCGATCACCCGTTAGCGAAAGCGCAGCTTACCTTGGAAGACTTTATTGCCGCAGATCACTTATTGGTGTCGGTAACAGGCGATGTTACCGGCCCTACCGATCAAGTATTAGCTAACATGGGGTTAAAACGCCGTATTGCTATGTCGGTCAATCAGTTCTACAACGCCACGCCGCTGCTAAAAGAAAGCAACTTAATATGTGTTGCACCATCACTGGTCGTTGAGAAGGAGATTTTCTCTGGTGAGCTCGCAGTATTTGAAACACCTGTTGAAATTAAAGGCCTGCCAATGTCTGTTATGTGGCACAAACGCCAAGACTTAGATGCTGGGTTACAGTGGTTACGTAAATTAGTGGTGAAGTTCATTCGCGAGCGTGTAGAGCGCCACGAAATGCTGCTATCTCAGTGCTGCCGCAAAGCATACTGCGCCGAAACTGTTAAGCGCTTCTTGGCTCAGCGCAACATGGACAGCAGCGACTTTACGCCATCGCATATTAAGCATGGTGATGAGGTAGACGTATCCGAGGCCGCCGAGATTTCAAATTTAGATAACGCTGTGAACGACCCGAAGGGAAAAGTAATTGCGTAGTTTTTTAAATAAACCTTGTTGGTGACAGGTTGCAATAAACCTTAAAGATAAGCTGCTATTAATCCCCTCTGATAGACAGCTTTTCACCTGTTTAGGCTTACTTGTACTTGCACTCTTTACTGGCAAGCCACGCTAAACCCTCTTTTTCATCAGCACAAAAGAAATAATCGATATCTGCTGCCAAGTACACCCGCTCGAACTGACTTTGGACCAGCGCTGGAATATCAGCGTTGGCAACCACTAAAGCACAGGCTGACATACCGTATATTTTACGAAGTTTGATTGAGTCTATTAAGGTAGATTCTGCTGCCGGCGTTAAAATCCCAGTACCCTGAACAAATCCTAAAAAGCCCCATTTTTGGCCTTTAAGGCTAATGACAATATCTTTAACGTCCTCGTGGTATTGCTTCAAAATCTCTTCATTCACCACGCCACGTCCGTCTACTCGCAGCACATTACCTATTAGCTCAATATCATATTCGGCGTGCTTAGTTTCTGCATGGGAGGTGTTTTTTCCAATAGTATGAATGTTGCTCGGGACCATTTTGTCTCGTTTAAAATTAACTGCTAACTACCTGCTCTAATAGTAGGCGCTATATGTAGATTACGCCACGTTAGCTGCGCTAAAAATAAAAAAACCCGCCATTTGGCGGGTTTCTGCGTTAACTAATTAGCTAACTTACTTCTTTTTCTTTGCCTTAGCGTTAGGCAAATCGGTAATACTACCTTCGAATATTTCAGACGCTAGGCCAATTGACTCGTTTAGCGTTGGGTGAGCGTGAATTGTTAAAGCAACATCTTCCGCGTCTGCGCCCATTTCAACAGCAAGACCAATTTCGCCAAGCATTTCGCCCGCGTTAGTACCTACCATTGCGCCACCAAGTACACGACCGGTGTCTTTTTCGAAAATCATTTTAGTCATACCGTTTGTTGCGTCAGACGCAATGGCTCGACCTGAAGCAGCCCATGGGAATACGGCTGTTTCGTAGCTTAAACCTTGCTCTTTCGCTTCTTTCTCGGTAACACCAACCCAAGCAACTTCCGGCTCAGTGTACGCTACTGAAGGAATACCACGTGGGTCGAAGTAATGTTTCTGACCAGCAATAACCTCAGCTGCAACATGACCTTCGTGAACCGCTTTATGCGCAAGCATAGGTTGGCCAACCAAGTCGCCAATAGCGAAGATATGTTCAACGTTAGTACGCATTTGCTTATCAACGTTAATAAAGCCACGGTCGTCAACGTTAACACCAGCAGTGTCTGCGCCAACCATTTTACCGTTTGGACGACGTCCAACAGCCACTAATACTTTGTCGTAGCGTACTTGTTCTGAAGGTGCATTTTTACCTTCAAACGTTACATACAAACCGTCTTCTTTTGCTTCAACCGCAGTCACTTTGGTTTCAAGCATGATGTTGAATTTTTCTTTATAATCTTTCATAAAGACTTTCATGATGTCTTTATCAGCAGCTGGAATAAGCTGATCTAAAAATTCAACAACATCAATTTTTGAACCTAATGCTTCGTACACTGTACCCATTTCTAGGCCAATGATACCGCCACCAAGTACAAGCATCTTCTCTGGAATATCTTTCATTTCCAAAGCGCCAGTTGAGTCGATAATACGGTCGTCTTCTGGAATAAACGGAAGACTTACTGGCTCAGAGCCTGCAGCAATAATTGCTTTTTCAAAAGTAATAGTAGTAACGTCGTCACCGTTTTTTACTTCAAGGGTATTAGCACCGGTAAATTTACCGTAACCTTTAACGTGCTTGGTTTTACGCATTTTTGACATGCCGCCAAGACCGTTAGTCAGCTGTTTTACAACGCTGTCTTTATATTCGCGAATTTTGTCTAGATCGATTTTTGGTTCGCCAAAAGTTACACCATGGCTAGCTAAGTGTTTCGCTTCTTTCATTACTTTCGCTACGTGAAGCAATGCTTTTGAAGGAATACATCCAACGTTAAGACACACACCACCAAGGGATTCCCTTGAATCAACAATAACGGTCTCGATGCCTAAGTCGGCAGCACGGAATGCTGCAGAGTAACCGCCAGGGCCGCCGCCCAGTACCACTAATTGCGTTTTAATTTCGCTCATTGTGAACCTCAATCCTATTTTTTGTTATCTATCACTTTGTGCGTAATAGCATAACCTAAATACTGCCCCAAGGGCTTATAAAATCACCGAGAATGTTAATGATATAACAAACATTCTCGTATTTTGATTTAAAGTATAATTCTGCGCAAGTCAGTCAAGTTTGCAGCTACTTCAGTAGAGAACCTTGCACCTACCGCACCATCAATAACACGATGGTCGTACGACAAGCTTAACGGAACCATTAGGCGAGGTTCAAACTCGCTACCGTTCCACTTCGGTTTCATATCAGACTTAGATACACCTAAAATAGCAACTTCAGGGGCATTAACAATTGGCGTGAACGCTGTTCCGCCAATACCGCCTAAGCTTGAAATGGTAAACGTACCGCCTTGCATATCTGAAGACTTCAGCTTGCCATCACGGGCTTTCTTCGACGTTTCAATAAGCTCTTGAGATAACTGCTCAATACCTTTCTTGTTCACGTCTTTGATTACCGGCACTACCAAGCCACCCGGAGTTTCTACCGCAATACCAATGTTGATGAACTTCTTGATAATCAAGCTTTCACCATCATCAGAAAGCGAAGAGTTAAATACTTCGTATTTCTCTAGTGCTTTTGCGACCGCTTTCATGATGAAAACAAGTGGCGTGATCTTCAAGCCAGACTTGGTTTTTGCATGATACGCATTTTGTTCTTTACGGAACGCTTCTACGTCGGTGATATCAGCCTCATCGAACTGTGTTACATGAGGGATAGTCGCCCAGTTACGGTGTAAGAACGGGCCAGAAATCTTCTGAATGCGTGAAAGCTTAACTTCTTCAACTTCACCAAACTTGCTGTGGTCAACAGGTTTAACCGGCACAATTTGAAGCACGTTATCGCCAGCTGGTGCAGATGCACTTGCAGCGCTGCCTTTCGGCTTAGCAAGCTCAGCTTTCACGTAAGCCTGAACGTCTTCTTTAAGAATACGATTCTTAGGCCCTGTTCCGTTAACAAGGGTGAGGTCTACACCAAACTCTCTTGCTACGCGGCGCACAGAAGGAGAAGCATGTGCTTTCCCATTGCCCTTAGGCTCTGGCGCTTCTTGCGCTGGCACAGGTGACTTATTTTGCGATGCTGGTTTTTCAGCCGCTTTTGGCTTCTCAGGCGCAGATTCTGCTTTCTTCGGTGCAGGTGCTTCGCTACTAGTTGAACCGCCACTTCCGGCAGTTTCTAGCTTAATAACTAACGTACCTTGCTTAACTTTGTCACCGGCTTTAATAAAGACTTCTTTTACTGTACCTGCATGGGTAGAAGGCACATCCATTGTCGCTTTATCAGTTTCAAGGGTAATAAGACCATCTTCTTTCTCAATGGTGTCGCCCACAGAAACTAATACATCGATAACGTCTACTTCGCCGTCTTCACCAATATCAGGAACTTCAACCTCTACCACGCCGCCAGCTGATTCTGAAGATGAGGCAGATGAAGCCGCGTCGTCAGAAGATGATTCAGCCGCAGGTGCCGCTTTTTCAGAACTTGATTCCGCAGGCGCATCGCTGCTAGCTGCTTCACCACTTCCAGCGGTTTCTAGTTTAATAACTAGCGTACCTTCTTTTACTTTATCGCCAGTACTGATGAATACTTCTTTCACCGTACCTGCGTGAGTAGAAGGCACATCCATAGTGGCTTTATCGGTTTCTAGCGTAATAAGCCCATCTTCTTTTTCGATGGTATCGCCTACAGAAACCAATACATCAATAACATCTACTTCGCCGTCGTCACCAATATCAGGAACCGCAACTTCTATCACTTCACCGCCACCTGATGATGCTGGTGCCGCTTCTGACTTGCTTTCTTCTTTTGGTGATTCTTTAGGCTCTTCTTTTGCAGGTGCTGCTTCAGCTGGTTCTTCTTTTTCTTCAGAAGAGGCTTCTTCGCCACCTGCTTTTTTCATTTCACCGATAACATCGCCTTCTTTAATCTTGTCGCCAACGGCAACAGATAAGCTAACAATCTCACCTTCAAATGGTGCAGGAATGTCCATAGAGGCTTTGTCACTTTCTACGGTAACAACGCCTTCATCTGCATCAATGGTGTCGCCAACGGCAACACATAGCTCGATAACTTCAACTTCGTCACCGCCTACATCGGGTACGATAATCTTTTGAATATCTGACATATGTAAAATACCTTATCTGCCTGCGGCTACGCGTAAAGTGGGTTTAGTTTTTCAACGTTAATATCAAAACGTTTAATCGCTTCGGCAACATCTTTCTTATCAAACTCACCGCGTTGCGCTAGTTCGTACAATGAAGCCACTACAATGTATGCAGCGTTAACTTCAAAGTGAGTACGCAAGTTTTCACGGCTATCACTTCTACCAAAGCCATCAGTACCTAGACAGCGGTAATCAGTGTCGATAAATGCACGAACCTGATCAGAATAGTTCTTCACGTAGTCGGTAGCAGAAATAGCAGGACCTGCATCTTTCGTAATGACCTGACCAACGTAAGCTGTTTTCTGATCTGCTTCTGGATTCAACATGTTCCAGCGCGCCACTTCTTGACCTTCGCGAGCCAATTCGTTGAACGAGGTTACCGAGTAAACGTCTGAAGAAACGTTGTAATCGTCACAAAGAATTTGTGCCGCTTTACGTACTTCATTCAAGATAGTCCCCGAGCCCATTAATTGTACATTGGTCTTGGTCTTCTTGTTTTCAACTCGTTCAAGCTTATAAATACCTTTAATGATTTGATCTGCTACGTCATCACCTTCAGGCATAGCTGGGTGTTGGTAGTTCTCGTTCATCAATGTTAGGTAATAGAATACGTTTTCGTTGTTGCCATACATGCGACGTAAACCGTCTTGTACAATAACAGCTACTTCGTATCCGTAAGTTGGATCGTAAGTTACACAGTTCGGGATAAGGTTCGCTTGAACATGTGAATGTCCATCTTGGTGCTGTAGACCTTCACCGTTCAATGTGGTTCTACCTGCAGTAGCACCTAACAAGAAACCTCTTGCTTGGCTATCGCCAGCTGCCCACGCCAAGTCGCCAACACGTTGGAAACCAAACATTGAGTAGTAAATGTAGAACGGAATAGTCGTAGCGTTACAGGTTGAGTAAGACGTACCTGCCGCAACCCATGATGCCATTGCACCTAATTCGTTAATACCTTCCTGCAATACCTGACCTTTTTTATCTTCACGATAGTAAGCCACTTGTTCTGCATCTTGTGGAACGTATTTTTGGCCTTCGTTAGCATAAATGCCCACTTGGCGGAACAGCCCTTCCATACCGAATGTACGTGCTTCATCAGGAATGATTGGCACAATACGCTTACCAATTTTCTTGTCTTTCAACAAGGCATTAAGTACGCGAACAAAGGTCATAGTAGAGGAAACTGAACGATCGCCTGAACCTTTTAAGATTGCATCGAATGCTTTTAGCTCAGGTACTTCAAGTTGCTCTTCTGCTTGCTCTCTACGAGAAGGCAGGTAGCCGCCTAAAGATTCACGACGCTCGCGCAAGTACTTCATTTCTTCACTGTCTTCAGGGAACTTGAAGTAAGGTAGCTCTTCAATCTTCTCATCAGCGATTGGAATGTTGAAACGATCGCGGAACACTTTAAGTGAATCAACGTCCATTTTCTTCACGTTATGCGCAATGTTCAAGGCTTCACCAGAAGCACCTAAACCAAAGCCTTTAACAGTTTTAGCAAGAATAACCGTTGGACGACCTTTGGTCTCTTTCGCTTTTTGATAAGCAGCAAAGACTTTTACTGGATCGTGTCCACCACGGTTCAAGCGCCAGATGTCATCATCAGACATGTTCGCTACAAGTGCAGCCGTTTCTGGGTACTTGTTGAAGAAGTTTTCGCGAGTGTATTTACCACCCTTCGCCTTACAGTTCTGGTACTCACCGTCTACGGTTTCGCCCATTAACTGAATAAGTTTGCCTGATTTATCACGAGCAAGAAGCTCATCCCAGTAACTGCCCCAAATAACTTTAACCACTTCCCAGCCTGCGCCGCGGAATGTGCCTTCAAGTTCTTGGATAATTTTGCCGTTACCACGTACCGGGCCGTCTAGGCGCTGTAGGTTACAGTTGATAACGAAAGTTAGGTTATCTAGGCCTTCGCGTGAAGCAAGACCAATAGCACCTAATGATTCTGGCTCATCACACTCACCGTCACCCATGTAGCAGTATACGCGCTGTTCAGAACAGTCTTTGATACCACGATTAGTAAGATACTTAAGGAAACGTGCAGTATAGATGGCTTGAAGTGGACCTAAACCCATCGATACTGTTGGGAACTGCCAGTAATCTTTCATCAAGTGAGGGTGTGGGTATGAAGATAAGCCTTCACCAGCACATTCTTGACGGAAGTTGTTTAGCTGTTCTTCGGTAAGGTTACCCTCAATGAAAGAACGGGCATAAATACCTGGAGAGATATGGCCTTGAGCAAAAATAAAGTCGCCGCCAGCATTTTCTGTAGGCGCTTTAAAGAAGTGGTTAAAACCAACATCGTACAGCATGGCAGATGACGCAAAACTACCAATGTGACCACCAAGCTCTAAGTCTTTCTTAGAAGCACGTAATACAATCATCAATGCATTCCAACGAATGGCGGCACGAATACGTGCTTCAATCGTTAGGTCGCCAGGCATTTTTGGCTCTTGCGCTGAAGGAATTGTATTGATGTACGCTGTGGTGGCGTCGTACGGTAAGTGCGCTCCGCTACGACGAGCCTTATCAATAAGTTTCTCGAGTAGATAATGGGCGCGTTCTACACCTTCCTCTTCCAAAACAGATTCAAGAGCGTCAATCCACTCTTTAGTTTCTTGAGGATCCACATCTTGGTGCATCATATCAGTCATGGTGCCATCCTATTTTTGCTTTATATATAGAGAATTCTTCCTTCGACCTAATTATCGAAAGAAGAATGACCAAATTACGTTGTACTCGCTGTGACCCTTAGTGGCTCACCTGTGCTTTTTGCCTATCGCAGTAGCTAAAATTCTCTTTAAGCCTCTGCTTATATAATCACGCCTCATAAAACTGGGTAAACAAGAAGGCGTGTTAAATTTCCAATCGTCGTAACGCGCGTTGTACACGAGTGTCACGCTGATTAATGGTTAATAATGTCTTTTCAATGAACGCAAGGTGCGTATTACACGCCTGACGTGCCGCTTCTGGATCCCTTGCAGCGATAGCCTCAACAATTTCTCGTCTTTGACGAGCAATATCGGCCACGGCATCCGGATGAGTCGCTAACATATCAAAGTTACGTTCAATGTTTTCCACCAGCATACTTTGCATGGTGCTCATTACATGTAAAAGCACCATGTTATGGGATGCTCTTGCCATAATGATGTAGAACTTACCTAGCGCTTCCGCTTGTTCCCGCTTACTTTCTTCGGGTGCTGGCGTGGGTAGTTCATTAAGCGCATTTTTCAGCGCTTCATAATCTTCAGGTTGCCCGCGAAGCGCTGCGTAATACGCAGCCATTCCTTCTAAGGCATGACGGAACTCAAGTAAATCGAACTGAGTTTCAGGCCGTTTACTGACAAGTGCCATCAATGGGTCTTTCATGGCAGAGTTAAGGTTGCGGTTTACAAACGTGCCGCCGCCCTGCTTGCGCTCAACCAATCCACGTGCCTGGAGATTACCTATGGCTTCTCGTAAGGAAGGCCGTGATACCTCAAACTGAATCGCAAGTTCACGCTCTGGTGGCAATTTCTGACCTGCCAATAAGCTCCCATCCAAAATCATGGACTCAAGCTGCTCGGTGATAACATCGGCAAGTTTTTTTCGCTGCTGACGCATGCGTGACTATATTCCTTCGTTTACTTGAGTATGCGACTATTTTGTAAACAAGTAAGGTCTACAGTCACAATTGGTAATACCATTTTACCTATACAGTTTAAGATAGTTTGAAAGTGAGGTAAATACTCTCAAGCATAGCAAACTTGTAACGAGTTGCTTATTGTTAAGCTTTATTGTTGAATTTGTTGCAAAAATTTAGCAAAGCCTTACTGGTCTGATGAGGTGAGGTAACATGCATATGAGACATGAAATGCCTGATCTATAAATAAAAAATTTATAGACCAGGATAGAATGGTAATACGTTTGTTAACGGTATTAGTTAGGCAAGGGTGCCAATAACGGTAAGTACAGAGGTAATAACAAGTAGAAAAATAACATTACGTTTTGCTAACTTGACCAACACTTTAGGCTCTACGGCTGCATTTTCTGTCTGAGCTTTATGCTCTTCAGCCGTTAACATCTCAGCTTTTGACGACACTTTAGTGAGTAGGTCATACGCAGAAATATTCAATGATAAGCCGTCTTTCAGCCATTCAGGTAATGCACGAGAAAAGTGCCCCATCATCAGCATGCCAAACGCAGTAATGCGTACCGGTATAAAATCAAGTGCGTACATTAACTTGCCCGCCGCCATAGCTAATGGATGTTGAGATGCACAGAAACGCTCAGTAGCACTTCTACTGAAACAGTAGAACACGGCACCCGGTGCACCAAATGCTATAAACCACAACATCACCGCAGCGTAGTGCTGATAGTTCAGCCAAGTAAGGTGTTGGCCGAAGCTTTTTCCCTCAGCCATGGCCGTACCGTCACTATCACGCTTGCTACCGCAATGCCCTAGTTGGTCGGTGTACATACTGCAAGCTTGTAAATCGCCTCGGTCTGCGGCGTTCAAAAATTGCTTATACGTGGCACGCAATACCGGGCAGCCTATACAAATAAACAGAATGATACTTTGTTCAATAAAGGTAAGAAAAGCGCCGAACAGCCAATGCTCAATTAGCCCAATGATTATTGCTGGCAGCAACATATATAAATAAAAAGCAATCGATGACGTGTCTTCTTCTAGCCATTTTCGCTCGTAAAGCCAATTTTGATAGGCAACTGCATAACGTTCTATGTGCCATACCGGCGTTTTAGTAATGAGCCTTTCAAGACTTAATACCAGCAGTAAACTCATTAGTATCATGTTTATTTCCTACCGTAGAATTATAGGTAATAGGCAGACGCATAATCGCCTTGCTTACCGATTTAAATAATCGTGTTGCTTGAGATGTTAGTTGCATCAAGTGACTGTCTGTAGCGTGACCAATCGAACGCTACACCTGGATCGGTCTTTCGCCCTGGCGCAATATCATTATGACCCACAATTCGACCCAAGGTAATGCGCGGGTATTGTTGTAATATAAACCTACTCAATATCGATAGTTGCTCATATTGAGCATCCGTGTAAGGCAGAGTATCCGTACCTTCTAATTCAATACCAATGGTAAAGTCGTTACAACGTGAGCGACCTTGAAATGTCGATAACCCTGCATGCCACGCCCGCTTATTAAAGGGAACAAACTGCTCTATTTCGCCGTTGCGGTAAATAACGCAATGGGCAGATACCCTAATTCCTGCTATTGATTTGTAAAATGGGTGCTCATCAGGGTTTAACGTACCGGTAAACAGTTCACGAATGCCTGATGTACCAAACTGTGAGGGTGGCAACGAAATATTATGAATAACCAACACACTCACATCGCTTTCGTCGGGCCGTTCATCATAATGGGGGCAATCAATTTGCTTCGCGGGCTTGTATAACACCATATAATTTGAAGATTCGTTACGTGGTTTTCATTAATAACAGTGTGACACCAGCTGCCCAAGGGCACAAGCTAAACGCCGTTTCTGGTGAAAGGTGAGTTTGAGGGTAAAGCACGCCGTGAATCCATCCATGGAGGCTCGGCTGCAGCATCCATGCTGCAGACGGCTTTACCCTCAAAATCACCTTGCACTTAAATAGGCAAGTTACATATTTGAAAAAAGAGAAGAATGCAGCTCCCTGCTGCATAAAGTTTTAAATGGATGCTGCCTTACTGCTTTGACGAATGACCACTTGATTTGAACGTTAATAATGTTTCAAGAAAAATTGCGCAGATGGCTTTACTCTCAAATTCACCTTGCACTTAAATAGGCAAGTTACATATTAAAAAAGAGAAGAATTCAGCTCCTTGCTGCATAAGGTTTTAAATGGATGCTGCCTTACTGCTTTGACGAATGACCACTTGAATTGAGCGTGAATAATGTTTCAAGAGATATTGCGCAGACGGCTTTACCCTCAAACTCACCTTGCACTTAATAATCGCGAGCGTTTTTTGAAAAAGAAAAAAGTGCTACCCCTTACTCCATAAAGTTTCACTGGGTACGAACTCCTTTTGTTAGGCCGATACATTTATATATACGTAGAAAGGCGGTATAAATAGAACGTATAAAAAGAAGTGAGATGTTTTATATGAGTGAAGATGATTCTGTGGGCGAGAATTCTGCGGCAAAGTATATGGTGGTGCTGGCGTGGATTTGTGGGTTTGGCCTGCTGGTCTATGTCTTTTCTGGCTTGCTCGATAAGCAAGTTAACCCTAATAGCGAACCTCAATCACAGCGTATTGGGTCACAAACCGAAGTACGCTTAAAGCAAAACCGAGCAGGACATTACGTGACCTCAGGCTTTATTAATGGCGAAGAAGTGGTGTTTTTGGTAGATACCGGCGCTACCGATGTGTCTATTCCCGCCCATCTAGCCCAGAGACTTCAATTACAAGCGGGTCGTAAAGGCTTAGCCAATACAGCGAATGGAACCGTTACCGTTGCTGAATCACGTATTGATACTCTTCGAATTGGCGACATTGTGCTAAACAATGTTAGCGCAAACCTAAACCCCGGTATGCAAAGTGAGCATATCTTGCTTGGAATGAGCGTTTTACGGCAATTAGAGTTTACTCAGCGCGGAGATTGGTTAATATTGCGTACCCTTTAATTCTAAACAGCAGCCATCATGATTTCACTCGACATTAACGCCATCCGCGAACAAGTTTCTCTCGCACTTATCGAAGATTTAGGTGGCGAGCTTAACGCGCATAACGACATTACTGCGAACTTAATAGACGAAAGCGAAAACGCGACTGCTACTATTATTACCCGTGAGCAATGCGTTATTTGCGGCGTAGCTTGGGTTGAACAAGCGTTTGCGTTAATTGATGAGCGCTTGGAATTAGTATGGCAAGTAAAAGACGGCGACACCGTTGCAGCAGATACTACCCTACTGACTTTAACAGGGTCGGCTCGCGCTATTCTTACTGCCGAGCGGGTAGCACTTAATTTTCTGCAAACCCTTTCAGCAACGGCAACCGTCACAGCCAGCTACGCGAAGTTGCTTGCCGGAAGCAACACCAAAATTCTTGATACACGCAAAACCCTACCAGGCCTTCGTATGGCACAGAAGTACGCTGTGCATTGTGGCGGCGGACAAAATCATCGTATTGGTTTGTTTGATGCGTTCTTAATTAAAGAAAACCACATTTTTTCCTGCGGCTCTATAGAGAAAGCAATAAGCCGCGCCAAAGAAATGAAACCTGGCAAGCCTGTTGAAGTAGAAGTAGAAAGCTTAGAAGAATTGCAACAAGCACTTATTGCAGGGGCTGACATCGTTATGTTGGATAATTTCACCAACGAACAGATCCAAAAGGCAGTAGCGCTAACCCAAGGGCAATGTAAACTGGAAGTGTCAGGTAACATTACCGATGAACGGTTATCGTCGCTAGCAACACTGGGTGTAGACTATATTTCATCTGGTGCACTAACCAAGAATGTGAAGGCAATTGATTTATCGCTAAGAGTGAATTTAGCGTAAAACAGATTTGTCGATTAGCTTGCGTTAAGTTCACATGTAACAGTTCAAACGACGTGCTTAGGTATAAAGACACTTTACTACTTTATAGGCACGTTTCACCGGTTTCGTTCTAGGTAGTATAGTTATCTATACGTACGAAAGTTGTAAATTTATACCAAAGTTCAACAACATAGGGCTGCAAAGCCCTTTTTGAACGTGTCATACTGAAAAAGTCAGACATAGGTATTTTTCTGCATACTTGTCACTGACCAATAAATTTATATACTTAGATTCAAGTACCAGGGGCGTTTAAGGACGACTCGGGTATAAACGTCAATTTGAATTACATTTAAACTTAACGTGCTATACACGTCCCGGAGAAAACCATGATGAACATGAATAATAAAAACCAAAAGGGTTTCACCCTAATCGAATTAATGATCGTTGTTGCCATTATCGGTATTTTGGCAGCAATCGCTTTACCTGCTTATCAGACTTATACTCAAAAATCTAAATTCACTGAAGTCGTCATGGCAACAACAGCATTTAAAACTGCTTTTGAAGTTTCTGCGCAAACTGGTGAGTTTTCAGCGTTAACTGATGCAGATGCGGGTTCGAAAGGTCTTCCGCCAGCAATGACAACAGCGGCTGGGCGTGTAGCATCTGTTACAATCGCAGATGGCGTTATTACAGCAACTGGTACAACTGAGGTAGGTGGCTACACTTATATCCTGACTCCTAATGGTATTACCGCTCCAATTCAATGGACTAAAACAGGAACATGTGTAGCTCAAGGAGTGTGCTAGCGAGTTAATCGTTTAATTTAAGGGAAGTGCAATTGCACTTCCCTTTTTTATATGAGGAAGGATATCTGTGAAGGCTGCAATAGTTTACGAATGGCAAGGAAAAGATGGGCGAGGTAACAGCCGCAAAGGTGAGATTTCGGCTACCAACCTTAAAGAAGCCAAAATGCAGCTTCGTAAACAAGGCGTTTCAGTCAGAAAAGTAAAAAAACAACAAAAATCCCTATTTAGTCGTGGCGGACAAAAAATCACCGCTGCAGACATTTCAGTGTTTTCACGCCAAATTGCTACTATGTTGGCTGCGGGGGTCAGCCTTATCCAATCTTTAGACATGATATCTCAAGGTCATGCTAAAGCATCAATGCGAAAGTTACTTAGCGAAATCACTAACGAAGTCCGCTCAGGTAACCCGCTATCAAACTCGTTGCGTAAACACCCTGAATATTTCGATGAGCTTTATTGCGACTTGGTTTACACCGGAGAACAGTCCGGTGCTTTAGAGACCATTTACGACCGAATCGCCACCTATAAAGAAAAAGCGGAAGCACTTAAATCAAAAATTAAAAAAGCGATGTTTTACCCTGTAGCTGTAGTGGTAGTCGCGCTTATTGTAACCACTATATTGTTGGTATTTGTGGTACCTCAATTTGAAGAAATTTTTAGTAGTTTCGGGGCTGAGCTTCCTGCCTTCACACTCTTTGTGCTCGCTATTTCAAATTTTGTGCAAAGTTACGGGATATTTATAGGCATCGGAATTGGTATAGCTGGCTACTTGTTTATGCGGGCTCATAAGAAAAGCCAAAGCTTTCGCGATAGAGTTGATAGAGCGGTTCTTAAAATTCCCGTTATTGGAGAAATACTCAAAAAAGCCAGTATCGCAAGATTTACTCGCACCCTCGCAACTACTTTTGCTGCCGGTGTACCTTTAATTGGCGCACTTGAATCTGCTGCTGGCGCGTCGGGCAATGCGGTATTTAGAGACGCTATTATGTTTATGAAAAAAGAAGTTGCGGGCGGCATGCCAATGCACACATCGATGCGCGCTACTAATGTATTTCCCGATATGGTCACGCAAATGGTCGCCATTGGTGAAGAATCTGGCTCTGTCGATGCAATGCTCAGTAAAATAGCAACAATATATGAAGCCGAAGTGGATGATATGGTAGATGGTTTAACCAGCCTGCTTGAGCCTATGATTATGGCTGTGCTAGGCGTAGTGATTGGCGGCCTTATCGTAGCCATGTACCTTCCCATATTTGAAATGGGTAATGTGGTATAACTTTTTGCCAGCTGGCACTTGTTTTGTTTGTCCTCTACACATGATTAGGCTTGCCCAGTGCAGGCCTTTTTTGCATTATTAACTAAAATAAAAAAGAGAACGCTATTTTATGGAAGCGATATTGCTTACCAGCCAATTATACCCGTGGTTATTCTACCTCTTTGTTTTCGTGATTAGCTTAATGGTAGGAAGCTTCTTAAATGTGGTTATTCATCGCTTACCTATTATGATGGAAAACAGTTGGAAGCAGGAATACGCCAGTTACTTCAGTGAAACAGATAGCGAAAATGAAGATATTCAAGCTACTGGTAAGCAAACTTCCTCTGAAACGTTTAATTTAGCTAAGCCAGATAGCACTTGCCCAAGTTGCGGTCACAAAATTCGGGCATGGGAAAATATTCCGATTGTTAGCTATCTATTCCTTCGCGGAAAATGTTCAAACTGTAAAACCTCTATCTCTATTCGCTACCCATTGGTAGAACTATTTACAGCGCTAACTTGTACATTCGCCGCCTATTATTTTGGCCCTACACCTCAAGCAATATGGGCGGTGATATTTACTTATATTCTAATCGCCCTTATTTTTATCGATTTAGATAAAATGCTGCTACCGGACCAACTTACCCTGCCTTTGCTTTGGCTTGGCTTAGTGCTTAGCACCCAATCTATTTTTGTTGGACCAGTTGACGCCATTATTGGTGCAGCAGCCGGATATTTGAGTTTATGGTCTGTATTCTGGTTGTTTAAAATAGTCACCGGAAAGGAAGGCATGGGATATGGCGACTTTAAAATATTAGCAGCTCTTGGTGCCTTTACTGGCTGGCAAGGTTTACCCATCATTATTTTATTGTCTTCAATAGTCGGTGCAATCGCCGGCATTGCCATTATGATGTTCCAAAACAAAGGAAAATCACTGGCTATCCCCTTCGGGCCCTATTTGGCCGTTGCTGGTTGGATAACCTTATTTTATAAAGACTCGATTATTACCCACTATTTAAAATGGGCACTGCAGTAATGGTAGCAACGAAAACAGCACAAGCAGAACCAAAGAGGCCTTCGAATAAAAGCGATAAAGTCGTGATTGGCCTTACCGGCGGAATTGGTAGTGGAAAGTCTGCCGCTACGAATAAATTCGCAGCGTTAGGTATTGATATTATTGACGCCGATGAAGTGGCTAGAGAGGTTGTTACGCTTGGCAGTGAAGGGTTAACTAAAATAACCGAGCATTTTGGCCACGCTATTTTGTTAGAAGATGGCACCCTAAATAGGGCAGCGTTACGAGAGTGTGTTTTTAATAATAGCGAAGAAAAGCAATGGCTCAATCAATTGTTACATCCGCTTATTCGCAAAACTATGCTGCAACAAATAGCTGACTCGACTAGCCATTATTGTATTTTATCGGTTCCTTTACTGGTTGAGGGCAACCTTAGTGAATTATGCGATCGGGTCATTGTAGTAGATTGCCCCGAATCCATGCAGCTTGAACGAGCCATGCAACGCGATGGCAGTACCAAGCAACTAATTGAAAGTATTATGGCATCGCAAGCGACCAGAAAAGAACGATTATCCGCGGCTGATGATGTCATCGATAATAGTAAAACTATTGAGTTTCTCAACAAGCAAGTAATCGCGCTACATAACGAATACTCCCGTAAATACAGTGCAAATAACGAAAATTCTTCGTAAATTCGGTTTTACTGCAACTTTTTTCCTTAAAACTCGTCAAATACTTAATTGATTATGAAAGTAGGCTTGGCTTAGGGCAGTTCATGCATTAGGCTTTAGGGTTAAGTCTATGTGTTTTAAGGATATCCATGAGCGAAGCTGTATTCGAATTCCCCCTAAAGGAAAAAGTGCGTAACTATCTGCGCGTAGAGCAGCTTCTTGGGCAGTTAAAAAGCACCGCGAAATCTGACAGTGTGCCACTGCAAATGGTTTTCTTTGAGCAGTTATTTGAGTTACTCGATTTGATTGAGCGACTGGATTTACGCTCAGACATGAGCAAAGATTTAGATGCCCACGAAAAAAATCTCGTTTATTGGTCACAGCACCCTAAGATAGATAGTGCCGCGCTAGATCAGGCACTTAAAACCATAGTGAACCTTAAGCAAAAGCTTAAAACCGACCGTCGCTTTGGCAGCGCGCTTAAAGAAGATAAGCTGCTTAGTGCGATTAGGCAGCGCTTCGCTATTCCAGGTGGTTCTTGTAGCTTTGACCTACCCAACCTTCACTTTTGGCTTCAACAACCTGCCGAGGTTCGCCAACAAGAAATTGGCCAATGGCTTGAAACCTTGAGTTTATTAGACGACACCATCGCCGTTAGCTTGTCGTTTATTCGTGAACGCGGACAATTCAAAACGGTTACTGCAGACAATGGATTTTACCAAGGTGCGGCTGAAGATAAAAACGAGCTTATCCGCATAAAATGCCGTGTAGATGAAGGTTACTACCCTACCCTTAGCGGCAATAAATACCGCTATGCCTTGCGCTTTTTATGGTTTTCTCCCGCTGAAGGCCAAAACGCGGCTGTTGAATCTAATATTCAGTTTAAACTGGCAGCCTGTTAAACTACGCCTATCGAAAACCTAATCTGCCACTGGAGTGATTCATGGTTGTAAATTGCCCAACTTGTGCGAAGTCCGTTACTTGGAATAGTGAAAGCGAATTTCGTCCTTTTTGTAGTAAAAAATGTCAACTTATTGATTTAGGCGAATGGGCTTCTGAAGAACATAAAATCGCTGCAAAGCCATCTGAACAGCCTTCCGCTAAAGAAGTCGACATTGAAGAAATAGAAGCAATGCTTGCTAAGCAATCTGACGACTTTTTCAAACACTAATAGGAAGTATATGATTAATAAAATTGCGCTTGTTGGTGGAACACATGGTAATGAAACCAGTGGTATTCAACTTATTCATAACTGGCAATCTGAAGGGTTCTCTGATGCGCTATCATCGCGCTATTCATCACTGGACGTGTCGCTTACCATTGCTAACCCAGACGCCCTAAGCGCTAATGTGCGATTTGTTGAAGAAGATTTGAATCGTCAGTTCACCCTAGAAGCCTTAAGCAATTCCAGCGATGCTAAAGAGGCGAAGCTAGCCAAAAAGCTTAACCAGCAATTTGGCCCGAAAGGCAACTCTGCCACTGACTTGGTGATTGATATTCACAACACCACCAGTAACATGGGTGCAACGCTAATCATTTTAGAAGCTGATGATTTCCATATTCAGCTCGCACGATTTGTGAAGCATCATATGCCTGAAGCGAACATTCTTTTAGAAGATGAAAAACCGTATTTAGAGCACGGTTATTTGTGTACCACGGGCAAACGTGGCGTAATGATTGAGGTAGGCGCACAACCTCAAGGTGTGTTGCGAGAAGACGTTTATTTGCTTACCCAAACCATGGCTGAAGTTATTCTGGATTTTTGCCAAGCGTATAACACAGATAGCCTTGAACAATACCCCGAATGCGAAGTGTTTAGACTAGGGGAAAATATTAAATTCCCACTTAGTGCCGAAGGTAAACGTACTGCGATGATCCACCACTCATTGCAAGATAACGACTTCGCCCCGCTTATGCCAGGTGCACCGGTATTTCGCACCTTTGATGGTAAAGACATTGAATGGCAAGAAGCACAGGAAACCTATCCTCACTTCATCAACGAAGCGGCTTATCACAAGTTAGATGTGGCTTTTGCCACTGCGACTAGGGTAATGCTGTAAGCCGTTAAATCCGTATTTCAGGACGGGACATAGAATACAAAAAGGGCGGTCTATTAAGACCGCCCTTTTTGTTTTGAAAGTATGTGTTTTAGGCTAAAAGCCGTCAGCTACTTCGAATATTTCTGTTGAAGCGCATCTATTATAGCCACATTAGCTGCTGGAAATTCACTAGCTTCTAATGCACTTACTTCAACCCAGCGCGTTTGTTGGTTTTCCTTACCTTCAGGCTCACCGTTAAACGCACTCACAGCATGTACATCAAGCTTAACAAGCTTATCGCCATAATCATGTTCAATGATAAGCAAAGGCTCGCTAGACTGCACTAGAATGCCAATCTCTTCTTGCAACTCTCGGCGCAATGCATCAAGTACAGTTTCATTATCTTCAACTTTACCGCCAGGAAATTCCCACTTGCCGCCTTGATGGGCGTTATCAGCCCGCAGGCTGATAAACACTTGTGTGCCGCGACGTACTACCCCAACGGCAACATGTACAACTTTCATTAGCTTAATTTACCGTGGCACTGCTTGTACTTTTTACCTGAACCACAAGGGCAAGGATCGTTACGACCTACTTTAGGGCCGTCACGTACCTCTGTACGTACCTTATCGCTTGCTGCTTCTGGCGGTGCTTCTGTAGCTGACGCGTTTTCGTGCTCAAATTGCTTAGGCACGTTATCCGCTTGACGACGCTGCTCTTCAACTTTCTCAACGTCTTCTTCAGCTTGTACTTTCACACGTGAAAGAATCGTAATCACTTCAACTTTCAACGCTTCTAGCATTTGTGAAAACAAAGCAAACGACTCGCGCTTGTATTCTTGCTTCGGATTTTTCTGCGCGTAGCTGCGAAGTCCAATACCTTGACGAAGGTGATCCATGGCCGCCAAATGTTCTTTCCAATGGCTGTCTAGGTTTTGTAGCATCACGGCTTTTTCAAACTGACGAAGTACTTGTTCGCCCACTACCGCTTCTTTCTCTTTATAGCTAGCGACTACTTCACCATGAATACGCTCACGAAGCTTTTCTTCATAAAGTTTGTCGTCGCTTTCTAACCAGTTTTGAATAGGCAAGTCTACGGCGAAGTCAGCGCGTAAACGCTCTTCTAACCCTTTCACATCCCACATTTCTTCTAGAGACTGTGGTGGAATATATTCATCAACCACACCGCTTACCACGTCTTCGCGGATTACTGCGATGGTTTCGCTAATGTCGCCTTCATCAAGCAACTCATTGCGCTGCTCATAAATCACTTTACGTTGGTCGTTTGCCACATCATCGTATTCAAGTAGTTGCTTACGAATATCGAAGTTACGACCTTCTACTTTACGTTGGGCGTTTTCGATAGCGCGGGTTACCCATGGGTGTTCAATGGCTTCGCCTTTTTCCATCCCTAAGCGCTTCATCATGTTGCCCATTTTTTCAGAGGCAAAAATACGCATTAGGGCATCATCTAGAGACAAGTAAAAACGGCTTGAACCTGGGTCGCCCTGACGACCTGAACGACCGCGCAGCTGATTATCGATACGGCGAGATTCATGGCGCTCTGTACCAATGATATGCAAACCGCCTGATGCTAGAACGGCGTCATGGCGTACTTTCCACTCAGCCTTAATCTTATCGATTTGTGCTTGAGTAGGGTTTTCAATTTTTTCGACTTCTGCTTGCCAGTTACCACCAAGCACAATATCCGTACCACGTCCCGCCATGTTGGTTGCAATAGTCACTGCACCAGGCTTACCGGCTTGAGCAACAATGTCAGCTTCATGTTCGTGGAACTTAGCGTTAAGTACTTTATGGGGAATTTTGCTTTTCTTCAGTACCCGAGACAACAACTCAGAGTTTTCAATCGATACTGTCCCTACCAAGGTAGGCTGACCGCGCTCAACACACGCTTTAATATCTTCTACGATAGCATCGTATTTTTCTTCTGCAGTTAAGTAAATAAGGTCGGCCTTATCTTTACGCTGCATAGGTTTATTGGTTGGCAATACAACCGTTTCTAGGCTGTAAATATGCTGAAATTCGAACGCTTCCGTATCGGCAGTACCTGTCATACCCGCAAGTTTGTTGTACAAACGGAAGTAATTTTGGAAAGTAATAGATGCTAGGGTTTGGTTCTCATTTTGAATCTTCACACCTTCTTTTGCTTCAACAGCTTGGTGTAAACCTTCAGACCAACGACGACCTTCCATTGTACGACCAGTATGCTCATCAACAATAACGATTTGGTCTTCTTTAACGATGTAATCTACATCTCTTGAGAACAATTTGTGTGCACGAAGGGCAGCATTTATGTGATGAAGTAATGAAATATTACCCGCAGCAAATAACGATTCGCCTTCTGGTAATACGCCTGCACGATGCAAAATTTCTTCTACATGACCCTGGCCACGTTCTGTTAAATGAATTTGTTTCGCTTTAAGGTCGATAGTGTAATCACCGTCGCCTTCTTTGCCTTCTTCATCTTCTTCTTCTTGTTGAACTAATTCAGGGATAACCAAATTAATACGGCGATAAAGTTCAGAGCTGTCTTCTGCTTGGCCTGAAATAATAAGCGGAGTACGGGCTTCATCAATTAGGATCGAATCCACTTCATCCACTACAGCAAAGTTAAGTGGGCGCTGAACGCGGTCTTGCGGGCTAAACGCCATGTTGTCACGCAAATAATCAAAGCCGAATTCGTTGTTTGTACCATAGGTAACGTCAGCTTGGTAAGCGTCACGCTTTTGCTCGTGCGCCATACCAGGTACGTTACAACCTACACGCATACCCAAGAAAGTGAACAGCTGGTTTGCCCATTCAGCATCACGCTTAGCAAGGTAATCATTCACGGTAATAACATGAACACCTTTACCAGACAGAGCGTTTAAATAAGTTGGCAAGGTAGCGGTAAGGGTTTTACCTTCACCGGTACGCATTTCTGAAATTTTACCTTCGTGTAATACCTGGCCGCCTAACATTTGCACGTCGAAGTGGCGCATGCCGTACACACGTTTACTCGCTTCACGTACGGTAGCAAAAGCTTCGTACATGAGATCTTCAAGGCTTTCGCCTTTTTCGATTCGCTGTTTAAACTCAGCCGTTTTTGCTTTTAACGCCTCATCAGAAAGCTGTTCATACTCTGCTTCCAGTGCATTGATGGCATCTACATTTTTTTGTAATTTTTTTAATAGACGGTCGTTTCGGCTACCGAACACTTTTCTAAGGATGCTTGAAAACATTAGCTTGTTATTTCCACTACTTGTCGAGACGCCGCACGGTAAGAGCACAGCTGCGATTAAACGTAAAAGACACTACCTCTAAAGATAATGCCAAGCGATAACTAATTGTTGCGTAAGCTGAACGCTTACTTACCTGGCTGCTGCCGTGTTTATTTTTTATAAACGTATGGCAGAGGATCGATTTGCTTACCGTTTCTTATTACTTCGTAGTGAACATGAACGCCCGTAGAGCGCCCCGTATTACCCATTTTAGCGATAGCTTGACCCTTGGTCACCACGTCGCCTATTGAGACAGATAACGTTTCATTATGCCCATAACGGGTAATAAAACCATCACCATGTTCTATTTCTACTAGATGCCCGTAACCGCTACGTTCGCCCGCCCAGGTAACAATACCTGCTGCAGTAGCTAAAACGTCATCACCCGCTTTACCCGCGAAATCTAAGCCTTTGTGCATAGCTGTTTCACCAGTGAAGGGGTCGGCGCGCATACCATAATAAGATGACAACCATCCCGATGCTATCGGTCGACCAGATAATTGACTCTGCTCATGGATATGGTGACCCCTCACCAAACTTTCAAGCATAGAAAGCTGCTGAGATTTTACGTCGAGAGATTGCTGAAGCTTATTAATCTCGCTGAGTAAGGGATCATCTTGGAGGTTGTCCGGTATCGATACCGGTACGAAAGCGTCCAGGTCAGCCGCTGTCATACCTAATTCTGTTGCTATCTGCTTTCCTTTACCATCGAGCATAGACGCTTGTGCTGAAAGCTCGGCAATATGGGAAATCAAAGTTTGTAATTTAATGGTGGTCTGTTGTTTAAGTGCTTCAACGTCTTGTTGCGTTTCATTCACTTCAGATTGTGCTAGGCGAACCCTAGCTACATCTTCAGACACAGATTCTGTGGAACGACTAGACACTAACATAAATATCGACGACAACACGGTCGCGCTCA
Organism: Alteromonas sp. KS69; assembly: GCF_003989595.1. NCBI lineage: Bacteria > Pseudomonadati > Pseudomonadota > Gammaproteobacteria > Alteromonadales > Alteromonadaceae > Alteromonas > Alteromonas sp. KS69. Next base: position 68,672 of record NZ_PYHU01000044.1, read on the forward strand.
CCAGCGTACGTACACTGATGCTATGACGATAGCGTTTGTTCTTGCCTGATAGCGTTATTGTTAGCTTCATACCACAAATAGGAAATTTCTGTCGTGCTCAGTGAACTTCTAATACCTGTTTGCTAACAAACATAGACACGGCTGAAGCCGAGCTGAGAAGTAAAAAAGTTATGGCACATTAATTATAATTATATAGATTGCTTACTTTATCATTGTTTAGTCTAAAAGCTAAACGAAAAAAAGCCGCCATGTAGGCGGCTTTTTATATACCGGTTTACGCTAATACTGGTTGAGCGTAACGTATAGGTGCTTCGTCTTGAGAATCGTAGGTTATAAATTCCCAGCAGTCTTTCTGCGCAAGCACGGCGTTCAATAGTTTATTGTTTAAGCCGTGACCTGTTTTGTAAGCGCGCAATTCACCAATAAGGCTATGCCCACCTAAATACAAATCACCAATAGCATCTAAAATTTTATGCTTTAAAAATTCGTCGTCGTAACGTAAACCTTCGGGGTTCAACACGCGAAATTCATCAAGAGCAACCGCATTTTCCATGCTGCCGCCTAACGCTAAGTTGTTAGCATTCATGTATTCAAGGTCGCGCATAAAACCGAAGGTACGTGCACGGCTTACTTCGTTCACATAAGAACATGAATCGAAATCCATGGTCATATGCTGACGAGTTTGGCTGATAACTGGGTGATCGAAGTCAATTTGGAAGTCGACACGGAAACCATCATAAGGCACTAGTTCGGCCCACTTATCGCCATCTTCAACGCGAACGGTTTTCTTAATACGGATAAATCGCTTAAGGGCATTCAACTCTTCTATTCCTGCTGATTGAAGCAAGAATACGAAGGGGCTGGCACTACCATCCATAATAGGCAGCTCGTTGCTATCAACTTCAACAATGATATTGTCGATACCAAGCCCTGCAAGCGCAGATGCCAAATGTTCAACGGTTTGAATTGTCACGCCGTCTTCATTATTCAAACAGGTACACAGCATGGTATTACCCACTGCGTTTGCACGCGATGGAATATCAACATGAGGTTCAAGGTCAACACGCCTAAACACAATTCCCGTGTTTGCAGGCGCAGGCCGGAGAGTCATTGTGACCTTTTCCCCTTTATGAAGCCCAATTCCGGTTTCTTGCACCGGGTGCTTGATTGTACGTTGTCTAATCATCTGCTTATGCTTTTACCTATAAAAAAAGCGGTCGCGAATTATAGTGACTTACCACTCATTTGTCAAAAAATACGCAATTTCGACCATTCGCGAATCCAAAATTTTACGCGCAAGTAGCCACTCTGGTCACTAACCTGGAAAAATTCCAGTTTAAAACCTACCAGACATATAGTGCCCTTAATACCGTTCTGACAACGGTATTTCAGAAAAATTCACTTCAATTTCAGCGAGGTGAATTAGTCTGCTTGCTTACGCAAAAACGCTGGAATGTCTAGATACTCTAAATCATTACCAGGTTGCGCTTCATCTTCAGCTTTAAGTGCTTGGTTGCCTTCAGTACTGCCAACCGATGCTGAACGAGGTTCAGACGCTGTTGTGCTACCGTACTCTTTAGCTGGCGTAGTTAAACGCGAACCTTCTGAGCTTACTAGTGAAATGTCAGGCTTGCGCTCTGCGCCAATACCGGTTGCAACAACCGTTACGCGAAGCTCATCTGTCATTTCCATGTCAATAACGGTACCCACAACCACTGTCGCATTTTCAGAAGCAAATGCTTTAACAGCGTTACCAACAGTTTCAAACTCGTCGATAGCAAAATCTGGGCCGGCTGTGATATTCACAAGAATACCGCGCGCACCTGATAAATCGATATCTTCAAGTAGCGGACTTGCAATTGCTGATTCAGAGGCTTCTTCAGCACGATCTGGACCACTTGCTGAACCACTACCCATCATGGCTTTACCCATCTCAGACATTACTGTACGTACGTCGGCGAAATCCACGTTGATCAATCCAGGGCGAGTAATTAGCTCTGCAATCCCCTGAACAGCACCACGTAATACGTCGTTCGCTGCGCTGAATGCTTGAAGTAAAGGCGTACCTGGCCCCATCACTTTTAACAATTTCTCGTTTGGAATAGTGATAAGTGAATCTACGTTGTTAGCCAGTTCAACAATACCCTGCTCTGCAAACGTAGTACGCTTTTTGCCTTCAAATGGAAATGGCTTGGTAACAACAGCCACAGTAAGAATTCCCATTTCACGAGCAATTTTCGCTACTTCAGGTGCTGCACCCGTACCTGTACCACCACCCATACCAGCGGTGATGAAAACCATATCTGCGCCATCTAATGCCTGGCGAATGGTTTCTCTGTCTTCGTGTGCAGCATCGCGTCCAATGTTAGGATCGGCGCCTGCGCCTAAACCTTTAGTAACACTTGAACCAATTTGTAAGGTAACGTCAGCATTTGAGCTGCGTAGTACCTGCGCGTCGGTGTTTATCGCAATAAACTCCACGCCTTCAATGCTTTGAGACACCATGTGCTCAACTGCATTTCCGCCGCCGCCACCAACGCCGATGACTTTGATTACGGCTTCTTCGCCGTGACTATCCATTAATTCGAACATACTTACTCTCCGGTTGTACGTCTTCTATGCTTCGCTACGACACATAGTCGATTATATGCATCCTGCCAATCGTGATGCCGTAGCTATAGCGACCCCAAAAAATTAAAATTCACCTTTAAACCAGCTTTGCACGCGATGAAATAAACTCTCACCAGGTTTCTGCTTACTGGACTTCTTATTATCTGCTTGCACTTTGCCGTATTGCAGAAGCCCTACGACGGTTGCAAATCCTGCATCATCAACGTATTCAGACAAGCCTTTAACGTTGATTGGATTGCCTACTCTCACAGGCATCTGGAAAATTTCCTCGGCAAATTCAACCGCACCTTCCATTTTGGCGGTACCACCAGTTAGCACTAAGCCGGCGGCAATTTGCTCTTCCAGACCACTGGCACGAATTTCATCATGTACCAGTTCAAAAAGTTCTTGGTATCGAGGCTCAATCACTTCAGCTAGCGTATGTCGCGACATGACTCGCGCGGCACGCCCGCCTACACTGGGCACCTCAATACTTTCTTCCATACTGACCATGTCTTTCAGCGCGCAGGCATAATTAACTTTAATCTCTTCTGCGTTGCTAATTGGCGTACGGAAAATCTTAGCGATGTCGCTGGTAATCTGATTACCGGCAACAGGGATAACAGCGGTATGCCTAATGGCACCATCTGTGTAAATAACGATATCCATGGTGCCACCACCAATATCGACTACACACACGCCTAATTCACGTTCATCGTCCGTTAGCACAGCATAACTTGATGCCAATGCTGAAAATATCAATTGGTCGGCGTTTAGTTCGCAGCGCTCAACACACTTCACTAAATTTTTCGCCATATCGTCTGCACAGGTAATAATGTGTGCATCAGCTTCCATTCTTACGCCTGACATGCCAATTGGGTTCTTAATTCCTTCTTGCACATCAATAGTAAATTCTTGTGGTAAAACATGAAGTAACCTGCGTTCAGCTGCAATAGGAACACTACGTGCTGCGTGAATAACGTTATCTACATCTTCTTGGGTTACTTCTTGGTTGTTAATCGGCACCATACCGTTTTCGTTTTGGCATTTTACGTGACGGCCTGAAATAGACATGAACACTGAAGAAACACGGCAATCTGCCATTAGCTCCATCTCATTTACCGCACGTTGCACCGACTTAACCACAAGGTTTAAGTCATTTACGCCGCCTTTATCCATGCCTTTTGCGGCATGCGTACCGACACCGACAATACTGATTTGATCGTCGTCTAACAGCTCGCCCACCACAGCCTTTACCTGGCTAGTGCCTATATCTAAGCCTACAATTAAATTACGTTCAGCAGGTTTTGACATGGTTTCCTTAACTCTCTTTGTTTGTTGTATCGTTGTTGCTGTTTTCCCAGCCAACCGCGACACCCGTATCGTAACGAAGATCGATATATTTTACCGTCTTCTCTTGCTGCGCAAGTAAGGGATATACATCGATAAAGCGTTGTAACCTATCGATAAATTCCTTGCGCCCTAAATTTAATTCAATACCATTTTCAAGTTGAACTTGCCATGCGAAGCGCTCGCTCAACGACAATTCTTCAATATTCATAGCAGTAGTGGCTAACAGCGCATGCATGGCGTTATACCCTTCAAGCGCGGTCTTCTCGCTACCACCTGGGCCGTATAACCTTGGTAAGGCTAAATCATGCCCATCGGCATTAAACGTATCGCCGTAGGGGTTTAGCAACAAATCTTCGTTCCATTTTGCAACGGGTTGCTGCTCAACCAAATATATCTTTAACGTGTTTGGCCATTTTTTGCGTACCGACGCGCGATACACCCATGGCTGTGCTTCTACCAGTTCAAACACTTCATTCACATCTAGGGCAAAAAAACTGCCCGGTTGTGACTTTCTTATTAGGCGTTCTAGCCTAGTAATATTCACATGTTGGTAATCGCCTGAAAAATCGATTACCTGAACAGGCATTTGCTGTTCATCTTGCATATAACCGTTGGCCTTAACAACGCCAAACACTAATGCCGCGATAACAAACAATAAGAACACTACACCGCCCCACAAAGACGCTTTGTCTTTAGCTGGCTTATTGTTTACGGTGCTCGTCTTACTTGTCATTGCGCTTTATGCTCTGCTGTCAGGGTCGAAACTGGTGGCCAATATTGCCAGAACCAGTTCATCAAAACTTAACCCTGCCACTTTAGCCGCTTTAGGCACCAAGCTCTTTTCCGTCATTCCTGGCACCGTATTCGCTTCAAGCAAATAAAAATGCCCATCACCATCTTGCATCACATCAATGCGACCCCAGCCAGAGCCAGAAATAGAATCGAATGCCTGCGTCGATAGCTGAGCAAGATGTGCTTCTTGCTCGTCAGACAAACCACTTGGACAAAAATACTCTGTGGTATCGTCTTGGTACTTTGCAGCGTAATCATAAAACGTATGTGGAGTAGACATGCGAATAGACGGCAATGCCTGCCCCTGAATTACTGAAACCGTAAACTCAGGGCCTTTAATGTATTGCTCTAACAGGACCTGGTTGTCATAGTTAAAGGCGTCCTGTATGGCATTTTCGAGTTGTTCAGCGCTTGTCACTCTCGCCATGCCAATACTCGACCCTTCTCGGGCCGGTTTTACCATGACTTCATTCCCCAACTTTTCCATTATAGCGCTGCACTTACCAGCTTCAAAGCGCCTTTTATCAGCAATTTCATATTTAGCAGTAGGTAAGCCAAGGCTTTGCCATACTTGCTTGGTGTGAATTTTGTCCATCGCCAAGGCAGAACCTAAAACCGGCGTTCCCGTATAGGGAATTTTAAGCAGTTGTAGTGCCCCTTGCATTGATCCATCTTCACCACCTCGACCGTGTAACATGATAAGTACTCGGTCAACTTTTTCGCTGATTAAATCAGTAAGTGGTCGCTCTGCCGGATCGAAAGCTATAGCGTTTACATTTTCTCGTAAAAGCGCTGCAAGCACCGCGTTTCCTGAGTTTAGCGACACGTCACGTTCGGCAGAGTCGCCGCCAAACATGACCGCCACTTTTCCAAATTCGGCAGCATCATATTTTTTTACGTTGCTAAAAAGACTCATGCATCGCTCTCCTGATGCAGCACTTTTGGCTCCATCTCACGGCTGGCGAGCAACTTAGCAATTTGACCAATGTTTCCAGCGCCTTGGGTCATCACGATATCGCCCTCTACCAAAATATTGGCAAGAATGGCGGGAAGCGCTTCTTTACCGCCTACGTAAACGGGCTCAATTTGGCCACGTTGACGGATAGAACGACACAAAGATTTACTATCAGCACCTTCAATAGGTTGTTCACTGGCCGGATAAACGTCTAACAATAGCAATACATCTACCGTAGAAAGCACGTTAACAAAGTCTTCGTACAAATCACGAGTACGAGTAAACCGGTGTGGTTGATACACCATCACTAAACGATTCTCGGGCCAATTAGCCCTCGCTGCCGCTATCGTGGCTTTCACTTCTGTAGGGTGATGACCATAATCGTCAACCAAGGTAACATTGCCAACACTGGTTTTAAAATCGCCAAGCACTTCAAACCGACGTCCGATACCACCAAAGCTCGCCAATGCAGTCACTATGGAGTCATCATCAATACCTTCATCCGTTGCCACAGCAATGGCTGCCAACGCATTTAGCACATTGTGGTTACCGGTAAGGTTTAATGTCACCTTCAAAGGCTCACGCTCTGGCCGTATAACGGTGAAATTAGCTTGCCCGAATGACAAGGTAATATCCTGGGCACGTACATCGTTGTGCGCTTCAAAGCCATAAGTAATGATACTGCGGCCAATACGGGGGCTAACCTCTTGTATGTTGGCGTCGTCGCCACACACAATTGCCTGCCCGTAAAATGGCAAATTACTCAAAAACTCAACAAAAGTGTCTTTCACTTTCGAGAAGTCACCGCCATAGGTATCCATATGGTCAGCTTCAATATTCGTAACTACCGACACCATAGGCTGCAAGTGTAAGAACGATGCATCACTTTCATCGGCTTCAGCAATTAAATAACGGCTTCTGCCTAAACGTGCGTTAGTACCCGCACTATTTAACAAGCCACCAATCACAAACGTGGGGTCGTACTGCGCTTGTGCAAAAATGGTAGAGATCAAACTGGTTGTTGTGGTTTTACCATGGGTTCCTGCCACGGCTATACCATGACGAAAACGCATTAATTCCGCTAACATCTCCGCACGACGTATAATTGGAATACGCTGTTCTCTGGCGGTAATAATCTCTGGGTTAGCTTCGTTAATGGCACTAGAAACCACAATCACATCCATACCATCAACGTTTTCGGCTTTATGACCTATCTTTACATCCACGCCCAAATCATTAAGGCGCTGAGTCATAGGCCCTGAATTTATGTCAGAGCCAGCAATGTCGTAACCTTCATTAAGCAGTACTTCAGCAATACCGCCCATACCCGCACCGCCAATGCCGATAAAAAATATTTTCTTCACCCTGCGCATTTGCGGGCTCTCAAATGGGGTCTTAAAAACCATTATTCCCCTACTCCTACTACTGCCATGCAATGGCTTACTACTTGTTCAGTGGCGTGAGTACTGGCGTGCTGCCTTGCTACTTCACCCATTTTTAGGCAATCGCTAGGGTGTGTTACCCAGTGCCGAACCGCCTGCCTTAAATTGTCTTTTAATGCTGACTGCGCAATCATAATGGCTGCGCCATGCTTCACTAACGATTGCGCATTTTTTGTTTGATGATCGTCTACCGCGTGTGGCAGAGGTACAAACAATGCTGCCCTGCCCGCTGCCGCCACTTCCGCAACGGTGAGCGCGCCCGCTCTGCAAATCACAAAATCAGCCCACTCGTAGGCCGCTGCCATATCATCAATAAAGTCGCTGACTTCAACGGGATTAGCCGAACCTGCATAAAGCGCTTCTACCGACGCTTTATTGCCTTTCCCACATTGATGGCGAATAGACAAACCGTCCAGCGCCGCGCATGTGGCAGGCACAGTATCATTAAGTACTTTGGCACCCAAACTTCCGCCAACAACCAGAAGGTTAAGTTTACCCTTTACTGTTTCGTCTGAAACTGCTTCTTTAGGGTTAACTTGCCAAATTTCGTCTCGCACAGGGTTGCCAACGGTGTGCACTTTAAAAGCAACTTTAGCAAACTGCGGCTTTGCGTCGTCAAACCCGAGTAACACCCGCGTGGCAATATTAGCCAATAACTTATTGGTCATGCCCGCGGCCGCATTTTGCTCGTGAATAACCACGGGGATGCCTAACGATTTGGCAGCAACACCCCCAGGGCCACTGGCGTAACCACCAAACCCAAGCACTAAATCTGGTTGCACCCGTTTAATAATACGGCGAGCCGAAAACAAACTTTTTATTAATGCTATACCGCCCGATAATTTGGCTTTTAGCCCTTTACCTCGAATACCTTTCACTGGAATAAAGTGAATGGGAATACCATGCTTGGGCACAACGTCGGCTTCCATTCGCTCTGCGGTGCCAAGCCATTCTATTTCCCAACCCGCTGATTGCAGCGCGTGAGCCACGGCTAACCCAGGGAAAACATGCCCCCCAGTACCACCAGCCATAATTAAGCAACGCTTACTCACTCGACGCCTCCTTAGATACACGGGCTAAAATAGCTTTAATGCCGGCTTTGCCTTCGTCTTCAGGAGAAACTGTATTGGATGCTTTTTTTGAACCAACGTCTTTTGTTTTAGCTACTGGCGCGTCTTCGCTACTCTCATGCATATCAGGAGCGTTCACATCAGATGCTTTCAGATCAGGGGCTTGGTTGTAATCCGCCTCGGCATCAGCGAACGGTTCAGCATTGGTATGTTTCGTTCTTACTGCCGGCTTAGCCGCTGATTTAGCTGAAGGCTTTGCCTTTGCTTTGCTGGTTCTCTTATTGTCGCCACGTCCTAACGCTTGAACTCCGTCTACGCGAAGTTCAAAATCGATACGCAACAATAAAGCCACCGCCACCGACATAACAATAAGCGATGAACCACCGTAACTAACTAATGGCAGCGTTAACCCTTTAGTAGGCAGAATACCTGCACTTGCACCAATATTCACCGCGGTTTGGAAACTGAACCAAATCCCTACGCTGTAAGCTAAATACCCTTCGAATGGGCGTGATTTCAATAAGGCTTTGTTCCCTATTTGTAACGCACGCACCACCATCCATAATATTAAGCCAAGTACCGCAAGCACACCCACAAAGCCAAGCTCTTCAGCTAAAATGGCCATCACAAAATCGGTATGGGCTTCAGGTAAGAACTCTAACTTTTGTAGGCTATTACCTAAACCTTGGCCAAACCAATTACCTCGGCCATAAGCCATTAGCGATTGGGTAAGCTGATACCCCGCGCCGAATGGGTCGGCCCAAGGATCAAGAAACGAGGTTACCCGCTTCATGCGGTATTCTTCAAACACGATAAGGGCAACAACGGCCAACACGCCCGCAAACACCAACGCAAAGAACTGCCATAAGCGAGCACCCGCTAAAAATAACAGCCCAATGGTGGTGGCAAACATTACTACCACAGTACCCAAATCGGGTTGTAGCAGCAGTAACATGGCTAATGCGAAGAACACCACTAATGGCTTTATAAACCCTTTTAAATTTTCCGTTACTTCTTCATAACGCCGAACTAGGTAGCCGGCCAAGTAAGTGAAGAAGAAAAGCTTGGCAGGCTCAGCCGCTTGAATGGTAATGGGGCCTAGTGCCAACCAACGGGTACTTCCGTTTACGGTACGCCCAACAAGCAGCACTGCCACCAATAGCCCAATCGCCGCTAATAACAGATAAGGGTTTGCCGTGCGCCAAAACTGCATAGGAAGTTCTAGTACCACCATAGCAGCAATAATTGCCCCCACAATGTAAATACCGTGACGAATAGCAAAGTAAAAAGGATTATCGTGAATTCTCTCAGCAACAGGCATTGAAGCTGATGTCACTATGATAATACCAATCGTCATTAGGGCTAACGCAACAATGATTAAGCCAATATCGTAAGGGCTTTGAAGGTTTTGTTCGTCATGACGAGCCGCAAACAACGCACTTAATTTAGTGTCGGCTTGCGACGTATCTTTTGTTTTTAACGCGCGATTTGCTTGGGGAGCGTTTGCAGTCGTCATCATGATGGCAAACCTCCCGCTTCTTTCACTGCGCCAGCGTCACTTTCAAATTTTACCTTTTCGGTAATATGTGTAACTGCATCAGTAAATACTTGTGCACGGTGCATATAGTTTTTAAACATGTCGATACTGGCACACGCTGGGGATAGCAAGACGATATCGCCGTTACCAGCACGTAAGTTAGCAGCCAATACCGCCTTCTCCATTGAAGCCACTATTGTGGTGTCTCTAAAAACAGCGCTGAATTTTTCTGCGTCTTTGCCTAGCGCAATCACTTCACCAACACTTTCATCTAGCGCTGGTTTTAATGCACTTAAATCTGCACCTTTGCTATCACCACCGGCAATGAGGATAATTTTTCCATTGGTAGTAGGAGCTAGCCCTTGAATAGCAGCGATAGTGGCACCCACGTTGGTAGCCTTTGAATCATCTATCCACTTCACGCCATTAATGTTGGCAATTTGTACGCAGCGGTGCGGCGCTGAAGTGAAGCTAGCCACTGCACGTGCGGCTGTATTAAGCAGGGCTGGTTTATTCAATGAAGTACTAAACGCTTGGCATAATGCCAGCGACGCCATCACGTTAAGCACATTGTGCATGCCAGCCAATCGAATATCGGCGGTATTAAGCAGCGCTTCACCGTTGAAGGTTATAACGCCTTCGCGTAAACCAAAGCCGGTATCGCTAATATCAAGGCCATAGGTGATAGTGTTTTCACAATTTGAAGTTGGCGTAACCTGCTTGTCGCCGCGCCAAACTACTGCGGTATTACAATGACTAAAAATACGCTGTTTGGCAGCTATGTATTGCTGCATATCGCCGTGTCTATCTAAATGGTCATCGCTAACATTCAAAATCGATGCGGCGTTCAACTTCAAGCTAGAAGTCGTTTCAAGCTGAAAACTGGAAAGCTCTAAAACAATGACATCCAAAGAAGAAGACTGAGTTTCAAGCTCTGCCATGGATTCTGGAAGGGTTTCAAGTACTGGGCGCCCTACATTACCCGCCTCACACACCTCGTACCCACAAGCTTTCAGCATATGCGTTGTTAGCAGGGTAACCGTGGTTTTACCATTTGAACCAGTTATTCCTATGGTTGGCGTATTGTTAAGACGTGCAAACAATTCCACGTCGCCAATAACTTCAACACCACAGGCTTTTGCGTGTTCCACTTGTTCAATGTTAAGCGGTAAGCCTGGGCTTAGTACCAAGGTATCAACGCCTGCAAAGAAGTCACGAGGTAATGTCCCAGTGGTTACGCAGATATTTAATGGTGCTGACACATTGAAAGTATCGCGGGTATCAAAGGCCTTAACCTTCGCCCCTTGCTGTTTTAGAAAACGCACGCAAGCCTGACCTGTTACTCCCAGGCCGCCTACCACATAAGAATGTGCACGTACGTTATATGTCATTATCTAAGTTTCAACGTTGCCAGCCCAACAAGGACTAAAATGATAGAAATGATCCAGAAGCGCACAATAACTCGCGGCTCCGGCCAACCTTTTAATTCGTAATGGTGATGAATAGGTGCCATTCTAAAAATACGTTGTCCACGCAACTTAAATGAACCCACTTGCAAAATGACCGATAAGGTTTCTACTACAAACACACCACCCATAATAATCAGTACAATTTCTTGGCGAACTAATACGGCTAGTACGCCCAATGTGCCACCTAATGCCAATGAACCTACATCGCCCATGAAGACTTGTGCTGGATAGGTGTTAAACCATAAAAATCCTAGCCCAGCACCAACAATGGCCGTACACACAATAACCAACTCACTGGTAAGGGGAATATGCGGAATATTAAGGTAATCGGCGAAATTCGCGTTCCCAGTTACATAAGCAAAAATAGCGAAAGCACCTGCCACTAAAATAGTCGGCACGATGGCTAATCCATCAAGGCCGTCGGTTAGGTTGACTGCGTTACTTGTGCCCACAATGGCAAAGTAAGTAATAATGATAAAAAAGGCGCCTAGTTGCGGAAACACTTCTTTAAAGAAAGGGATAAGCAATGAGGTTTCAGCACTTAATGTGGCACTGCTATATAGGAAGAAAGCTACCCCAATGGCTACCACCGATTGCCAGAAATACTTCCAGCGCGCAATCAAGCCTTTTGAGTCTTTACGGATCACTTTGCGATAGTCATCCACAAACCCGATAATGCCGTACGACACCACTACGGCTAAGGTCACTAAGACGTAGCGGTTACTTAAATCTGCCCACAATAAGACACTCACTACTATAGCCGCTAAAATCAATAAGCCACCCATAGTAGGTGTACCCGATTTAGATAAATGACTTTGCGGGCCATCATCACGTACAGTTTGTCCTATCTGCATGGTTTGCAAATAACGAATCATTTTAGGGCCAATTAAAATAGCAATGAGCAACGCCGTTAGCGTACTTAAAATCGCTCTTAGGGTAAGGTATGAAAATACGTTAAACCCAGTATCAAATTGTGTCAGCCAGTCAGCTAGCCAAATTAACATGCAATACGCTCCCGACGGCGTTCAAACTTTCCCAGCGAAGAGGCCTCGATCGCCTCTACCACGCGTTCCATACGAGAACTGCGTGAGCCTTTTACTAAAATTGAAATATCTTGTTGTTCTACTTGTAAGTCTTGCTCTAACGCACTCACCAAACTGTCGATGTCGGTAAAATGCTCGCCGTTTTTTCCAGGTGCCGCGTCAAAAACCGCGCTGGCCGACTGACTTAACACACCAAATGAATACAGGTAATCGATACCTTTACTTAGTGCGTAATTACCTACCTGCTCATGATAGAAACGCGCTTTTTCGCCGAGTTCTTTCATGTCGCCCAGTATCAAAACATTAATGCCAGAGAAGGTACTTAGTGTATCGATAGCCGCATTCACAGAAGCAACGTTGGCGTTGTAAGTGTCATCAAGCAAACGTACTTGGCTACCTAATGTCTTAACATTCAAGCGCCCTTTCACTTGCTTCATCGCAAGCAAACCGTCGCGTACGTTCTCAAGGGTGGCACCCAATTGCATAGTAAGGGCCGCAGCAACTAGCGCATTCCCCACATTATGGATACCCGGAATTGTTAATTGAATAGCAGCTTCACCTTCGTTGCTACACAACTGAAATGCTGCGCAACCATCAAGACCTACAATGATATCTTCTGCTGTGAAGTCGGCTTCGTTCTTTTGCATTGGCGAGAAAGTTAATACCCGCTTTTGCTTGAGCTTGCCTTGCCAGAAATCGGCAAATTGGCTGTCTACATTAACGATGGCAGTGCCGCTATCGCCTAAGCCTTTAAAGATTTCGCTTTTTGCACGAGCTACACCTAACAAACTCCCAAACCCTTCAAGGTGAGAAGCAGCAGCATTTACAATAGTGGCGACATCAGGCTTAACCAGATTAGTGGTGTACGCAATTTCACCTAGATGGTTTGCACCTAATTCCATCACCGCGTATTCGTGGTGGTGTTCTAGGCGAAGTAAGGTAAGCGGAACCCCAATATCATTGTTGAAATTTCCGTTTGTGGCGAGTACTGAACCGCGACGCTCAAGGATAGCCGCACACATTTCTTTCACGGTAGTTTTACCGCTACTTCCTGTGATAGCGATGGTTTTAGGTGCTATTTCACGTTTTACGGCAGCGCCTAAAAGGCCTAAAGCCAGTTTAGTGTCTTCAACATACACCACAGGAATGGAAACATTCACAGGTTCGCTGGCAATAATTGCGCTCGCCCCTGCATTTTCTGCGCTTTTCGCAAATTCATGGCCGTTAAAATTTTCGCCTTTTAGTGCAAGGTAGACAGAGCCCGAATCTATGGTTCGCGTGTCTGTACTTACCGCACTGACTTCACAATCTTGTCCGTCAAGTTTGCCGTCAATTTGGCTGGCTATCCACGACAGTGTTGTAGTTATCATTTTTTGTACTCCTGCTGTAGTCGCGCCACAACTGTACGTTCGTTATAGTCTGTCTGTTGGGTACCAATAATTTGGTAATCTTCATGGCCTTTACCGGCCACTATAATAATGTCGTTCTCATCTGCACTATCTAAGCAATAGCGAATAGCGCTTTCTCTGTCTGCTTCTTCAACTGCGTCATTAGGGCGTTGCAAGCCCGCCTTAATATCGCTAGCAATACTTTCTGGCGACTCGCTACGACTGTTGTCAGTGGTAATGACAATTACGTCAGCATGCTGTTCAGCCGCCGCGCCCATTAAGGGACGCTTGCCTTTATCGCGATCGCCACCACACCCAAACACGCACCACACTTTGCCGGCAGTATGTGTTTTAGCGCTTTTCAGCACTTGTTCTAACGCGTCTGGCGTGTGCGCATAATCAACAATTACGCTGGCACTACCCCCAACGGGGAACACTTCCATTCTTCCCGGTACAGGTTGCAAACCATTCACTACCCGCACTACATTTTCAAAGCGTTCGCCCTGCGCCAATAAACATGAAATAGCGCTTAGCGTATTGCTCACGTTAAACGAGCCAAACAATGCCAATTCAATAGGTGCTGTGCCCCATGAAGAAACAAGGTCGAATCGAATTCCTGAAGAATGGTATGAAACATTTGTGGCGAAACAATGGCGATCTTGTGGTTGTTTGTGCGTGGCTAAAACATCATCAGTAGGTTCAAACCCTGTCCATACTCGTGTCACTCTCGGCTTACTAATTGCTATTTCTTCTGAGCTTCCATCTTTAGCTGCATTAGCGTCTAAGTAGTCAGCCCAATTCTGGCTTTCACTGTCGTTTACATTCAATACAACAGCTTCAAGGCCAGGTTGATCTAACAACAAACGTTTTGCCTTAGCGTACTCTTCCATGGTGCCGTGATAATCAAGATGGTCTCGCGTTAAGTTGGTGAATACTGCAATATCCGTTTTCACTTGGCTTAACCGGCCTTGCACTAATGCATGAGAGCTGGCTTCAAACGCCGTATGTCGCACTTCGCATTGCACAAACTCTGCCAACACGTACTGCAAACGAATAGCATTAGGGGTGGTATTAGCCGCGGCGGTCGTAACCCATTGGGTATTTTCACCTTCATATACGCTACTGCCAAGAGTGCCAACGCTTGCACTGCGCGTACCTAGCGCATCTTTTAACTGGGTAAGCAATTGAACTGTCGAGGTTTTTCCGTTAGTTCCCGTTACCGCCACTGTCATCATTTTCAAAGCGGGGTAATCGTAAAATGCAGCCGCCAATGCCGATAGCATGCTAGGTAATTGATATAGCGAAATAATTACCGAATGGTCGCGCATTTCCATTTGGCCATGGGCTTGACTGTCGTCAGTTTGCGCCAGAATGACACGCGCGCCTAAACTAATTGCCTGTGGTATGAAATCTCTTCCGTCACGCTCATGACCTTTAACCGCTACAAATGCTGTTTTTGTGTTCACATCACGGCTATCTAAAGTTAGGCCTTCAATACGAATATCTGGCGCGTCTATGCCAAACTTTGCTAACAGCGCACGCGTACTTTGAATAAAGGAATTAACTACCACTGTTGCCTCCTTTCAGCCATGCGCCTGACGTCACGTGCTTGTCATCGGGAGTTACATTTAACATGTGTAAAGCACCGCCCATGATTGACGAAAACACAGGTGCTGCAGTGTCACCGGCGTGATACAAATCACCACCAGGCTCGTTAATAAGCACAATAGTGACAAGTCTTGGGTCGGAAACAGGGGCAATACCAGCAAAGATATTCACATACTCTTCGCCATAACCACCTGCCACAGCCTTACGACTGGTACCTGTTTTTCCTGCCACACGGTAACCTGGAACGGCCGCTTTTTTCGCTGTACCGCCTCGCTGGGTTACGCTTTCCATCATTTGGACTATGGCTTTTGCATTCTCTTCACTGATAACCCGTTCAGGCTGACCTTGCCATCCGGTTTGCTGTGGCGACTTAATAATATTCAGTGGCTGCTTGATACCGCCATTCGCCAATGTGGCGTATAACCGCCCAAGTTGCGCAGTGGTTACCGATATCCCATAGCCAAATGACAAGGTGGCAAGTTCGAATTCAGACCAACGGCTTCGGTCGTAGAAGATACCACTGCTTTCACCGGCCATATTTAGGCCAGTATCTGACATCAACCCAATGTTGTAATAGGTGTCGAGTAGAAATTGCTTAGGCACAGACAGCGCTAATTTCGAAGTACCCATATTGCTTGAATGCTGAATAATTTCTTCAAGGGTAAGCTCGCCATAGTTACGCGAGTCTTTAACTAAGCTTCCGCCTAGGCGCATCCAACCAGGGTTGGTATCTACGACATCCTCCGCTCCTACTTCACCAAATTCCATAGCAGTTAGTACCGCTAACGGCTTTAACGCAGAGCCTGGCTCGAATGCATCCGTAATGACGCGGTTACGCATGCGGTGGGGTGAAATATTACTGCGATCGTTAGGGTTAAAAGACGGCGCATTTACCATGGCCAGTACATCGCCCGTTTTTACATCAATCACCACTGCCGAGGCAGAACTGGATTGATAGTAAATCATGGCTTCTTTAATTTCTTTGTACGCTAACGCTTGAATACGTTGGTCGATAGTCAGTTGCAGATTACCCGCATCCTCACCCGTGGTGGTTTCTAAAATCTCTACCTGACGACCTTTGGCATCTCGACGAATTTTGCGGGAACCTGGCGTACCAGTAAGCCACTCATCGTACATACGCTCTAGGCCTTCAACACCTGTATCATCAACATCGGTAACACCGATTAATTGAGCCGACACTTCACCGGTAGGATAATAACGACGACTTTCGCGGCGTAAGTAAATACCTGGAATATCAAGTTTATCAACATACTCGGCCATGGCAGGAGACACTTGACGCTGCAAGTACACAAAACGGCGTTTAGGATTGCTCACTTTTTCTTGTAAGCTATCTACCGACTGGCCTAGTACGTCGGCCAGTGCTTGCCAACGACGTGGCTCAGCAAGGCCATCGTTCTCATGAATAATTTTAGGATCGGCATAAATGGCTCGAACCGGCACGCTAACGGCTAGCTCAACCCCATTTCTGTCTGTGACCAGTCCGCGATAGGTAGGCATGTTGCGCGTACGCAAGGTACGGCTATCGCCTTGTTGGATAAGTTCATCAGGCTCAATAACTTGAATAAACGCCGCGCGGGCAGCCAGTGCCGCAAAAACCGAGATAACCACGATAAGCACAACCACAAAGCGCCAGTGCACCAAGCTTGGTGTGACGTTTTGTTTTGCTCCGCTCGCTTTGCGGCTACGTTTAACGGTAGACGTGGTCATTTAAGCCTCACTACCACTTCGTCATCGGCTGTAGGACGGTACATATCAAGTTGCTTTTCAACCAAGGTTTCAATGCGGTTATGTTCGGTAAGCGCACGTTGTTCTAGCACTAAGTTGCGCCATTCAACATCGAGCTCATCTTTCTGTTGCATCAGGTCTTCAAGGGCAATAACTTGCTGACGATTTTGGTGGCTACCAAGAATAACCGCCATGCCACTAAGCAGAACCGCTAAATACAACAAAACCCGCAACTTGTTGCGGGTTAAATCTGACACAATAATCAGCAGTAAACTGAAGTTTGTATTTGCCCTATCAGGCTTACCTAACGTCATAGCTTTTCGGCCACCCTTAACACGGAACTGCGTGAGCGAACGTTGTTCGCAATCTCCAATTCAGAGGGTTTTATGGCACGGCTTAACGCTTTTAATACTTTATCGGCATCTATTTCAGCTTGGGTTATGGGCAAATTATGCGGTACTGATTTGCCTTTGCTTTGGTCTTTTATAAAGCGTTTTACGAGTCGGTCTTCCAAAGAATGAAACGAAATAACCGCCAAGCGTCCTTCTTTTGCTAACACTTGAGTCGCTGCTTTTAGGCCTATTCGCAACTGCTCTAGCTCAGCATTAATGTAAATTCGGATACCTTGGAATGCACGTGTAGCTGGGTGTTTAAACTTATCTTTTACTGGTACGGCTTCATCAATAAGTGCGGCTAACTGAGCAGTACGGGTAATAGGCGTGGTTTCGCGAGTATTTACAATGGCGTGCGCGATGCGTTTACCAAACTTCTCTTCACCAAACTCTTTAATTACTTGGGTAATGTCTTGTTCTTCAGCGCGGGCTAGCCAATCGGCTGCACTTTCACCGCGTGAGGTGTCCATACGCATATCTAGCGGGCCGTCGCGAAGGAAACTAAAGCCACGTTCGGCATCATCAAGTTGAGGAGACGAAACACCCAAGTCCATTAATACGCCGTCAATCTTTCCGGTTAAACCCAAGGCTTCAATTTCTTCGGCCATGTCGCCAAAAGGAGAATGAATAATACGGAAGCGGCTGTCATCGGCAAAACGCTTAGCCGCCTCTATAGCCTGTGGGTCGCGATCAAACGCAATTAAGCTACCATCGCTACCCAACGCATCAAGAATATGCGCAGAATGGCCTCCACGACCGAATGTGGCATCAATGTAGATACCGTTAGGTTTGATAGCTAGGGCTTCTATACACTCGTCGAGTAACACAGAAACATGCTTGAATTCGTTAGATTGGCTCATAAGGAAAAGTCCTGTAAACGTTCGGTGAGTTCAAATTCGCCTTTGCGTTCGGTATCCATATCAAGCTCAACTTGTTCAGCCCATACTTCGGCATCCCAAATTTCAAACTTATTCAACTGACCAACTAACATGACTTCTTTTGATAGGTGAGCATGAAGGCGTAGCGGAGTAGGAAGCAGAATTCGTCCGCTTTTATCCATTTCACCTTCAGTAGCATGGCCGAGTAATAAACGCTGCATGCGTCTTTCCGCTGGAATCATGCTTGAGAACTTAATGAGTTTAAGCTCAATTTCTTCCCATTCGGGAAGTGGGTAAAGCAGCAAACAACTTTGCTGTGTATCGACCGTACAGACCAGCTGTCCATTACAATCATCCAGCAGCGACTGCCGATACTTTGTTGGTATCGCTAGTCTGCCTTTTGTATCCAGATTGATTGCGTTAGCGCCGCGGAACATTCCCCTAGCCTTCTATATTTTGCTCTTGGTTTTCTTGTTTTTTTGAGTACTGATCTGCAAAACAATGATGGTTCGATCCACTATTCGCCACATTTACCCACTGATTGACAGTTTAGGTATCATTGATCCCCACTGTCAAGCTAAAAAGCACAGTGAAGGCCACGTATTTACTGGCTTTGAACTGTGTGCATATACAGTGTTTTGGCGAAGTAGTTGATAACCCCTAAGAAAAGAGGGGCAAAATAAAAAGGGGTTGGGGAAAGTAAATATGATAAATACGAAAAAACCGATACTCGTTTCCCAGTATCGGTTTTATTATCTAGCTTAGCGCTTCAATCACCCTAGTGGGTGATAATACCTATGCGCTTGGCGCTTCAGCTTGTGCTTCTTCAGGTTTAACCACTGACAATTGCATGCTGCGAATTGGGTTGTCTGTACCATTTGAAAGCTCAACCAAACGGTTCAATTGGCCTGCTGACATCATTACCGCGTACATAGCGCCTAAGAAACCAGACTTGTGAAGCTCAGTCACTTTCTCTTCTGGCAACTCAAGTACTTTCTTTTCGTTAATGCTTAGCATGCCAGTAACGTTACGTTGTTGGCCGCTTTGGTAAGTAAGACGAATTTGAATTGGGTCTAGCAGGTCTAGGTCAACAACTTGTTGAACAAAACGCTGAGTCATCATTTCGCTGTTAGCAAGGTCAGCTAAAAACTGCTGACGGTTTTGCAAGAATTCCGTTGGCTCACCAGCGTCAGTAAATAAGGCTTCACCTTCTTCACCGATTAGGTCGCTGTTTTCATCAATGTATACGCCTAACTTCTCGCCATCAGGGCGAACATCAAAAGGGTAACGAAGAATGTTCATTGGAACGTGAGGGCCCTGCCATTTGTCGCCAGTAAGAAACAGGTTTTTGTTCTGTTCCATGCCAAGCATTGCAACAACATGGTGGCGCTTAGCGTTAGCATCTTCAATAAATACTAGCGGCATAGTGGCAGCCAATTGAGCAAACTCACGAATAGTGGCTGCAGCAAGGTGCGTATCTTTCGCAAACTTAAAGGTATTGCTAACCGCGACTTTTAAGTCTTTGTGTTTTTCTTTATCTAGCGGTACAAAATTAATAGCCATTTTACTTTCTCATACTTGTTTACTGTGGCCCCTGTAAAATAACTGAGAAGTGAGGGGTGCCACGAAAAATTATGTAGGCCGCGCGGATGAACTCACTCTCATCCTATTCGGCGACGCGCTCGGGAGTATCCCGCATTCGCGTTATGAAGTCACGCGTCAACACAATAACAAGTTTTAAATTTTTATTGCAATGTAAAATTAAAGTGAATGGTAGTAACCGCTCTAAAAACGCACAATTTAACTGTTTTTAGGGGCTTTGAGAATAAAAAAGCCCGAAATGAAAGGAAATCAGAAGAAATAAAAGATTAAGGCGTTCGGGCCATTGTAGGCATGAAGGTTTTCTTTTAGTCTTTTGTCTTACAACAACGATAAGGAAAAACAAAAATGAAGGGCTTCTTCC
Source organism: Alteromonas sp. KS69 (assembly GCF_003989595.1). Taxonomy (NCBI): domain Bacteria; kingdom Pseudomonadati; phylum Pseudomonadota; class Gammaproteobacteria; order Alteromonadales; family Alteromonadaceae; genus Alteromonas; species Alteromonas sp. KS69. The sequence goes on from NZ_PYHU01000044.1 coordinate 88,918, forward strand.
CGCTAAAATCTTGTGCACTCGCGATCTCCACTTTACTTTGCGCGCAGGCTGTTGCTGCCGATGTCCCCACTTATGCCGCAAGCGAAAAAGCGGTAAAAATAGCCCAAGAAACGATTATTGTTGATGGCCATATTGATGTGCCTTATCGGGTTAAAAATGCATGGGTAGATGTCACCAAAGCCACAGAAGGCGGAGACTTTGATTACCCTCGCGCGGTCAAAGGCGGTTTAAATGCCCCTTTCATGTCAATTTACGTACCTGCGAGTTTAGATAATTCACCGGAATCTACCCAGCTTGCTCATCTGCTTATTGATTCTGTGGAAGCCATTGTGGCGCGAGCCCCTGATAAATTTGCCATTGCCAAAAGCCCGTCAGACGTAAAAGCCCAGTTCGAGAAAGGCATTATTTCATTACCCATGGGGATGGAAAATGGCTCTCCACTTCAAGGCGATTTAGCTAATTTAGAAGCGTTTCACGAACGTGGCATTCGCTACATTACACTTGCGCACAGTCAGTCGAATCATATTTCAGATTCGTCATACGATTTGCGCCGTCAGTGGAACGGGTTAAGCCCGTTTGGTAAAACACTGGTTACTGAGATGAACAACATCGGCATCATGCTCGATATTTCTCATGTATCTGACGATGCCTTTTATCAAGTTATTGAGCTGACCAAGGTCCCTGTCATTGCGTCTCACTCATCGCTTCGCCGCTTTACACCTGGCTTCGAGCGTAATATGAATGACGAAATGGTTAAAGCGCTTGGCGATAATGGCGGCGTTATCATGATCAACTTTGGCTCAAGCTTTGTCACAAAAGAAGCGGGTAAATGGCGTACAGGGTTAACACAAGCGCGCAAAGCATTAATTGCCGCTGAAGGTGAAGATAGCCCGAAACTGGAAGACTTCGAAGCTAACTACCGTAAAGAAGTACCTTACCCTTACTCAACACTTGATGAAGTGCTTGACCACATCGACCATGTGGTAGAGCTGGTTGGTATTGAGCACGTAGGAATTGGTTCTGATTATGACGGCGTAGGTGACTCGTTACCTATCGGCCTGAAAGATGTGGCTAGCTTTCCTAATTTAGTTCAGGGGTTACTGGACAGAGAATACAGCCGTGCAGATATTGAAAAAATCTTGAGCGGAAATTTACTGCGTGTATGGACCCAAGTGGAAGAATACGCCAGCAAGCATTAATCGTTGAAATAAAACAGCCGAACAAATACTAAAAAGGCAGTTAGGTTATCCTAACTGCCTTTTTGTTTCTAAGGTGGTTATGTAGCGTGTTTTCTTACGAACGTCGCTTCATCTGCCACGCCTGAACAAGGTAAAACATAGTAGGTAGCACAAACAGAGTTAGCGCTAGCGCACTTAACATGCCTCCTACCATGGGTGCAGCAATACGTCGCATAATTTCAGCACCGGTTCCCGTTGCATACAGCACAGGTAGTAAGCCTATTATAATAGACAGCGCCGTCATCATTACCGGCCTAACACGCCGGGTGGCGCCTTCAATGATGGCTTCTTTAAGTGCTTGTTTTATTTGCTCAGCAGATGCTTGGGCATGCGTAGTAGAGCAAGCTTTTCCATCAAACGCTTCAACCGCTTGATGCAGGTACACCAGCATAATAACGCCTATTTCAACCGCGACACCCGCCAAGGCAATAAACCCAACGGCAACGGCTACAGAGAAGTTGAACTCCAGTGCATACAGTAGCCAGTAGCTGCCAATTAGTGCCAATGGCAAGGTAACCATAATAAGTGCTACATCGGCAACTCGCCTGAAGCTTAAATACAGCAGCAACACGATAACGGCTATGGTAAATGGCACCATTATGCTAAGCCGTGCTTCCGCCCTTTCTAAGTATTCAAACTGCCCCGCCCACGTTAAGGAGTAGCCTGGAGGCAATGAAACCGTATTAGCAATATGCTCTTTTGCGCTTTGTACGTAACTGCCTAAATCGCCGCTTTCAATATCGATAAATACCCAACCGTTTAATCGAGCATTTTCGCTTTTTATTGCTGCGGGCCCCACCTCAATAGCAATATCGGCTACCTCGCCCAAGGTAATATTGGCACCGTTTGCTAACACTATGGGAAGTTGTCTTAGCGCTTCTGGAGAATCTCTGTATTGTTGTGGGTAACGCATACTGATAGGAAAACGCTGCCTTCCCTCTACGGTTTCACCCAATGTACGCCCACCTATAGCAGTGTTGATGACCTCTTGGATATCAGCGATATTAAGCCCATATCGCGCCGCCCTATCACGACTAATATCAATAGTGATATAACGCCCACCTGCAACTTTCTCGGCAAATACCGATGCGGTATTCTCAAAGTCTTGTAGCGCTTGTTCTATTTGTACACCCACCTGCTGAATGCCCGCTAATTCTGGCCCCGCTATTTTGATACCCACCGGCGTTTTAATACCAGTAGCGAGCATGTCGATACGCGTTTTAATTGGCATCACCCACGCATTGGATACGCCTGGAAATTGCACCGTACTGTTTAATATTTCCTTCAATTTTGATGTTGTCATACCTGCACGCCACTGGGATTTTGGCTTTAATTGCACAAAGGTTTCTATCATAGTTAAAGGCGCAGGATCGGTAGCGGTATCTGCTCTACCCACTTTACCGAATACATTTTGCACCTCGGGTATTGTGGCAATCAGCTTATCGGTTTGTTGTAGCAACTCTCTGGCTTTGCCCACCGAAATTCCAGGGTAAGTAGTAGGCATATAGAGTAAGTCCCCCTCATCCAAAGATGGCATGAATTCACTACCGATATGCTGCATTGGCCATACTACAGAAACTAACGCAATAAGGGCTGCGAACACTATTTTTCGAGGGTGGTTCAGCGCAGCCGTTAACGCCTTAACATACCCTGTCGAAATAGCCCTGTTTAACGGGTTGCGATGCTCTGCTTTTAGCTTGCCTGTCACGAAATAGCCGGCTAACACTGGCACCAAGGTAATGGCTAACGCCGCAGCGGCAGCCATGGCATAGGTTTTCGTAAAAGCGAGAGGGGCAAACATTCGCCCTTCTTGTGCTTCTAAGGTAAAAACAGGGATAAAAGACACGGTAATTATCAACAGTGAAAAGAACAGGGCTGGCCCCACTTCGGTGGCCGACTTCACCACTAGCGCCCAACGCGCTTCACCTTTTACTTGCTCTCCTTGCGCTGTCGCTCGTTCAATATGCTTATGCAGGTTTTCCACCAACACAATAGCGCCATCCACCATGGCCCCCATAGCAATGGCAATACCACCTAAAGACATAATATTTGCGTTAAGGCCTTGAAACTTCATTACAATAAAGGCCATTAATATGCCAATTGGCAATGTGATTATGGCAACCAGCGACGACCGCACATGAAAAAGAAACACTAAGCAGACGGCACCCACCACAAGTAACTCTTCAACAAGCTTGCTCCATAGGTTATCGACGGCATTATCGATAAGGGTGGAACGGTCGTATACAGGTACAATATTTACGCCATTAGGTAAACTGGCCTTCAACGTTTCAATACGCGCCTTCACATTATCAATGGTCGCCTTAGCATTTTCGCCAAAGCGCATCACCACTATGCCACCTACCACTTCGCCGTTTCCGTTTAGCTCAGCGATGCCTCTTCGCATAAGTGGCGCCTCTACTACACTCGCGACATGGCCTATCGTTATCGCCACGCCATTGTGAACAACGCCTAAAGGAATATTAGCAATATCTTCAGTACCCGTAAGATAGGCAGAAGATGTCACCATATACTCGGCTTCAGCCATTTCTATCACTGACGCCCCCGCTGCATTGTTGCCTCGGGCGAGTGCCGTTTCAATATGACGTAAAGGCACGTTATACGCTTGCAACTTTTGCGGATGAAGTTGCAGTAAATACTGTTTAACCATGCCGCCTACAGAGGCGACTTCCGACACCCCTTGCACGCTTTGCAATTCGTATTTTAAGAACCAGTCTTGCAAAGCCCTAAGCTCACCAGCATCGTAGTTGTGTAACTCATCAACAAGGGCATACATGTAAACCCAACCTACCCCAGTCGCATCAGGCCCCAGTTTGGGTACCACGCCATCAGGCAAGGTTATTTGGCTAAGGTATTCCAGCACTCTGCTTCGTGCCCAATACATATCGGTACTGTCGTCAAAAATAACGTACACATAAGAGTCACCAAAAAATGAAAATCCTCGAACTGTTTTTGCACCCGGCACAGACATTAAGGCAGTGGTGAGCGGATAGGTTACTTGATCTTCCACCACTTGAGGCGATTGCCCTGCATAGCTGGTTTTAACAATCACCTGAACATCTGATAAATCAGGAATAGCATCAATGGGAGTTTGTTTTACCGCTATTACCCCACCAATAGAGATAAACACCGTTGCCAGCAGCACTAATATGCGATTGGCCACCGACCAGCGTATGATGGCTTCAATCATGGTGCATGCCCTCGTGATGCTTGGCCTCGTGATGCTTGGCCTCGTGGTTCACTTCCTGATGATGTACTCCATGATGGGATTTCTCTGGCAGGTTTGATTCTTTTTGGGTTGAATCGTGTTGTGTTGAGCCATGTTTTGTTGAATCGTGTTGCATTAGGTCATGTTGCATTAGCCCCTGCTTAGGCATATCAGACATTGGCTTGTTGTCTTTTACCATTTCCTGATCGCCATGAGACTGCATACGCTTGAAATCTGATGTTTTAGACGACTCTGAATCAATCAGAAACTGCGCCGACAGCACTATTTTGTCACCTTCATTTACGCCTTGAGTTATTTCAATGAACTCCCCGGCTTTACGCCCCACGTTGACGGCTATAGATTTGAAGTTTTCTTCGACGTTCATAACGACTCGGTTTTGGCCGAGATTTTGATTTTGGTCCTGCGACTGTATTTGAATAACGCTTTGATAAGGCACATACAGCACAGGCCTTTCGGTTTGCTTGGTAAAAATCATATTGGCGAACATATTCGGTTTAATATCACCGCTGTCGTTCTTTAAAGTAACCCGTACTTTGAGCGTACGTGTTTCAACATCAAGTGCTGGGTAGATAAAATCAACTTTTCCTGAAAAGATTTTATTTGGCAGATAGTCAAACGTGACCGATACCTGCTGATCAAGTGCCACTTTAGGGACATCTTGTTCAAATACGCGCGCTTCAACCCATACACTGTCTAAACGAGCAATGCTAAGCACCGTGGTGCCAGGTTGAACGTAGAACCCTTCGCGAACGCCTAAATGTTCTACCACGCCGGCTTGGGGAGCAAAGAAGGTAATAGTTTGTGAAACCTCGCGGCTTTTTTCGAGTTGCGCAATAAACCCATCCGATAAGTGCAGCGCTTTTAAACGTTGTTTAGCACCTGCGGCTAAGCGTGTGTCTCCTCGCTTTAGCGCAATAACAAATTCCTCTTGCGCAGTCACCAAAGCAGGTGAATAAAGGGTATACAGTTTTTGCCCTTGGCTAACGGCCTCACCTTCCGTTTTAATAAACAGCTTATCAATCCAACCCTCTACTCTGGGGTGGATATGCACCAAGTAGTCTTCGTTATAGGTAACATTCCCCACAGCACTAAAGGTCAAATCCAGTTGCCCTCGTTTTACCGTGGTAAACTTCACACCCATATTTTGCTGTACCTGGGGTGAAATTGTCACCTCACCTTCACCATGATTTTCACTGCTATCCAATGCCGGATATACAGGCACTAGATCCATGCCCATTGGCGACTTACCCGGTTTATCTCGACGGTAGGCATCATCCATAGGTGCAACCCAATAAAGGGGCTTTTTATTAATTAACTTGTCATCACTGCCAGCAACCACACTCTCAACAGCAGCCTCGCCCTGCATATTTGTATTCCAAACAAACATAGCCGCTGCGCCACCGAGTAACCCGACTATTAAAATAAATAGTGTCTTCATTGTTTTGCTGCTCCGTCGGTAGTGATTTTGTGGGTGTCCATGTTTGAATTAGTGTGGATGTCCACTTTAGTCTCCACTCTAGTCAGTAGTGATTCATTGTTTGATTCAGAGCTTTGAAGTGGGTGTCCATAACCGAATTGTCCATAACCGAATTGTGCACTGGATGGGGTATGCACATGGCTACTTGAAATATGGGTGTCTAGAAATCTGTCTTTTAATCGAGAAACTGTTAACTGATTTTGTTCGTTTGTCAGCGGGTAATATAGGTAAGCGAGTTCGGCTAAAGTCTTTGCTATATCGACGTGAAGCGCTAAGGCATCTAACTTTGCTGATATATATAAGATACGTGCACGCATTACACCGTCGAATGTGCCCTTATCCGCTATGTATGTATTAAGCGCTGACTCGGCTAAACTCTCTGATTGTTCAAGTAGTGCGGTATCAAATAATTGCTGCCTAGCGGACAAACTGACAAGCTCTGCTTCACGTGCTTTAGCAAGGGCTGCTAATCGCCTCACTTCTAGTCGTCGCTGTGTGGATGTCACCCCTAATCTTGCTGCTGATGCCGACACATTTGCATCTTGCCGCTTACTGCTAAACAGCGGTAAATCGACTTGGACACCCACACTAAGGTAAATCGACTTGGACACCCACACTAATAAAGTCAGCCTGACTCATGCCGTTTTGGGCATCTTGTCGATATCCGTAGGCTGCTTCGAAGGCCCACATAGGTTTGGTTTGCTCTTTGGCTAGACTAAGTTTCTGTGTAGCCACCAACTCGTCTTTTGCAAGTAACTGCACAGAAGGATGAGCGTCAATAACATCTAGTACGTCACGTCGTTTGACCTGTCTAGCTACGGATTTATTAAAAGGGAATATATCGTGATGATTAAGGGTTTCGGGCACAGTAAAACTGACTTCACTGGAGAAATCGAACCATCTCGACAACTGCGCTAAAGCCACCGATGCAGCTTGTTGTTTCTGCAAAATCGTATCTTTTAAGCGAAGGCGCTCTAGTCGAATCTGAATAATATCTTGCTGTTGAGTGCTCCCCACACCACTTCGGTAAGACGACTCTACTGTCTCGAGTAATTGCACTAACGAGTGCGACTCTTCTCGTAACAAGGCTAGGGTTTGCTCTGCCCGATACCACGCCAGCCACTCCAGCGACACTTCTCGCAACAACCACGCTCGCCTTGCTGCTCTTTTCACAGGTTCTTTTTGGGCTTGCTCAATGGCAATGGTGCGGGAGATGTTTGCGGAATTCCCCCTTGGCATAGCTTGTCGAATACCCAATTTCAACTGTGTCATAGGCTCTTGATTCAGCGAAAATCCATCTGTTGGCACGCTTTGCAATGTAGTGCTGATTGTGGGGTTATCCCAACTATCAGCCGCATTACTATCGTGCTGATACGCAGCCTCTTCAAGTTTGCTGCCTTGAAAATAAACGTCTTGGTTTAGTGCGAGATGTTGCGCATCTTTAAGACTGAGGGTCGTTGCGAGGGAAGGTGTATTAATTACAAAAAGTAATATCCCTAGCCAAGCACGCTGAAGGTAACAAGTACGTAATCGAACTTGAGTTTGGTAGTTAAAAATCATACCCAGATTAAATGCAAACATGAGAAAACCACATCAATTTCCCTTTGTACTAAGGGAATAAAAAGAAAACCATGGGTGCTATACGCTCCCGCCAGATACAACTATCCTGCGAAAGTGAATTTTGGGGGGCGAAATTGGGTGTTGGGTATAGTGTAAGGAGTTTGGTGGTTAACAAAAACCACCAACGGAGTGGGCGCAATAACTGCTACCGAGAGTTCGTTATTTATGACGGCATAAACAGTGGCACATACACCTGTAGGGCATTGACACTGGACGTCGCAGCACGACTCAGATGTGTCACCGTGCATACTAGATTTCATAGCTTCGCGGGGAGCACTTGAGCCACTATGAATGGCGTGAGCATTTTTTGCAGTAGATTGAGCGCTTGAAGGCGTGATTACTTCGCTTGTAGAAGCGTAAATAGCTGAATGGCACCCACTAGCACCAGCATGCATTTTTTTATTGGCGCGACTTGCTTCTGATGAATTGTACTCAGAATTTGCTTCATTAGACATCACGTCCGCAGGCGTTGTCGCGGCCTTTGAGGTAGCCATTGGCATAGTGTTTGGCATAGCCATTCCCGGCGACAATTTAGTCACCAAGGAAATAACCATTATCAATATGACGACGTAGCCACGTCGCTGCTTTTTCAATTTAGCTATCATGCCTTAAAGCTTAATCGCATTTGTTAGAGCTGTAAAACGCTAGAATTGTTGCGCATAGGTTTTCAGCATCATTGTCATGGTTGAAAATAAAGGATTTGCTTTTGGTACTGCACATTCTTCGTTTTCATTTACCATGACTTTATTGAACTTCATATCGTGTAACATTGACGTGTTCACCACAAGGTCGGCGTGGCACAACGCATAAGATGCATCGATAACAAAAAACGTATTTGGCCCTGCGCTATTTTCCATTAGATTTTCTACACCGTGAATAGGCGTGGTGGCATCAGCTTGAGAGTGCGCAGCAAAAAGAGGCACTTCAATACGCTTGCCGTCTTCGAAGTCGTCGCGAATTTTTTCAATAATATCCATCAACTCTAACCCCGCAAAGCCTGCAACATTTGGGTATTTAAAAGGGTTCGGACCGTGCGTGATATAACTACCATCCACAATTTTCGCCACCCACTTAATACCCCAAATTCTAGACATACTCTCGGCATTTTCAGAAAGTGCCAATGCACCAGAAAACAACATAAGCCCATCTATGTTTTCATTTGTGTCTAGGTACTGATCGACCGCTAATGCGCCACCAGTAGAAAACCCTCCAACAATCAGGGTGTCGCCCATGTCATCAGCTAACGCGATAACCTCATCAACATGTGCTTGCCAACGCTCGGCTAAATCGCTGTCACTCATTGCCCCCTCATCATCTCGCAACCCATGCCCAGGTAACAGTGGAACAATAACGTCGTAGCCTTCGTTGAATAAAATATTGCTAATTTCTCGCATAAAGAAAGGTGAATCACTAAGTCCGTGGACTAGCACGGCCACTTTCTTTGAAGGGGTATCGTGATGCAGCACGAAGGGAGCATTACCTTCGTTGCGAAGTACGTTGCCACATACCGTGTAGCGATGCAGTTTAGAAGATTTACATCGCTGCGTTTCACCCCACTCTTGCTTATAAAAATCAGCAAATCGCGTTAATGCGTCTTGTGTTTCAAGAGTGCTGGCTGCTGCAGAACTAGCGAAAAATGTTCCTATTAATGTGCCTATCAATGCAAAGCACACTACTGCAACAGGAAGTATAGATAATTTTGCGAGAGCAAACTTTGAATGCACGTATATTCTCCAGAAGGCATTACAATTAGCCAATTATAACAAAATAAGGCCATTAAATAATGACCTTACGCTATTACAGTTACACTGTGACGGTATGCTGTTTTAACAAATTTCAGCTCAACAAGCCCTGTTTTAGCACATGTTGTGTTAGTAAGCGCTTTGTTACCGTCGTTACTTGTATTTAGCTAAAATACAATGCTAAGTCGTCTGACCCGCCAATATGCTTACCGCCAATGAATACTTGAGGTACGGTGTCACGGCCAGTCATTGCGTTAAGGCTAGTTAACGAGGCATCTTTCCCTAGTACAATCTCTTCAAAGTCGTAACCCTTGTCGGTTAACAACGCTTTCGCTTTTGTACAAAATGGGCAGTTAGGCTTAGTGAATAGTGATACCGGCGCTTGTTTCTCAGCGCCTGGGGCTATATAAGCAAGCATAGTGTCGGCATCAGAAACCTCAAACGGGTCGCCAGGCACGTCTGGTTCAATGAACATTTTCTCTACAGTGCCGTTTTTAACCAACATAGAATAGCGCCAGCTACGCTTTCCAAAACCTAAATCAGCTTTGTCTACCAACATACCCATACCGTCAGTAAAATCACCATTACCATCTGGTATAACAGTAACATTTTCTGCTTCTTGATCGGCTGCCCATGCATTCATTACAAACGTATCGTTGACTGATATGCACAATATGTCATCTACGCCATGCTGTTTAAAAACTTTGGCGAGTGCATTGTAGCGAGGTAAGTGCGTAGAAGAACATGTAGGCGTAAACGCGCCGGGAAGTGAAAAAACCACCACTGTTTTGTTGCTAAACAATTCTTCAGTGGTTTTAGTTGCCCACGTTTCGCCATCGCGAACAGGAATAGATACGGAAGGTACTTGCTGACCTTCTTTTGATATAAAACGACTTTCTGACATAGTGTTCTCGCTACGCGCAAATAAATGAAGTTGCTAGCATAGAGAAATCTAAGAAAAAAGAACAGCCTCGGTTCATCTAATCCGAGTAAAGGTATGAATTAGCATGCGTAACGACTAATATTAATGCTTATTAAGACACATTAAGCTTTTCAATATTGTGCATCTCACTATATTCTTATTTTATGTTAGACAAAAGTTTCAACCTGTCAGGGAATGATTCAGCCTTACGCTTCCGGCAAGCCGAACTCAAAAAAGCATAACAGTTTTATTTAATGTGTAAATTCTGATTGGAACAGGTACTCTCTGCGCCCAGTTTATACTTTAGTCTAATACCTGATACGTTATTTCTTCGGGTTGTTCGCCATAATAGTAGTGATAGAAATTGACTGCTTATAACGATATCAGCACTTCAGTTTTACTCATAAATTTTCAGTCCTTCTTCTTTATTAAAGGGAGGGCAATAAATGCGTAGTCGTAAGGAAGCTTCTATAATGCCCAGACAGTCGGCTCGGCGTTTTGCCACCAGCATTGTCACCGTTTCGCTACTTTTCGCTTTAGTGGGCTTTTCTTCGCCTACAAAAGCTTCACCTGCAGCCCTTACTCAAACTGTTCACGAACTCATTCAAAGCGGGGCTTTCGAGGATGCCGAGCGTCAAACTCTACTTGCCATTGAACAAGCCCATCAAAGCGGTACATTGTCGATAAGTACATTGTCGGCCAGTACGTTCTATGAGGTAGGGCAGCTATTACAAAGCGCATCCCGTTTCAATGTAGCAAACGATGCACTCTACGTTGCGTTAGATGGATTCACCCGCCATGGCCAACTTATTGATATGGCAAATACCTTACACCACCTTGGTACTTCGCAACGTTTTCTAGGGAACTATGAGCAATCTATTGGCTACCTTCGACGTGCCCAATCTATCGCGCAAACCCAAGGTGTCCTCCCGTTAAATGCGACCATTCAAATGGAAATTGGCCTTGTCCAAAAAGAACAAGGCCAAGTTCAGGCTGCTCTTTATACATTAAAAAAAGCATTAAGCTTATTTCGGGTACAACAAGATACAAAAAGTACTGGCCAAGGCCTCGCCACCATTGGTGATATATATGTCACATTAAATCAGTTTTCTGAGGCCAACACGTATTATCAAGACGCATTACAAATAGCGAAAACAAGTAATGACAAGCCGCTAACAGCTCAAATACTGGGTAAGATTGGCGCTTTGCTGTTACTGAAAGGCGATATTGAAGAAGCATCAGAAGCACTTACACACGCACTAACCCTATTAAAAGAGAATGGGGAGGCAAATGAAATTTCTACTACTCAGGCATGGTTAGGCGAAGCGCTGGTAAAAACCGGTGACACAGAGCAAGGCTTGATGTTGCTAGAGGAATCACTCGCGGTGGCTAAATCTACAGGCCAGCAAAAGTTGCTGCAACAAGCCCGCCTAGCATTAGCCAATGCAATGATGTCATTGCAACAGTTTGACGATGCGCTAGCGTACGCTAAAAATGGCACTATTGAAGCAAGACGGCGCGGAGATTTACGCAGCCAGCTGAACTTCTTATCGATTCAAGTGAAAGCCCTAGCAGCAAAGGGGGAGTTTAAGCGCGCATTAGATATTCAGTCGGTATTGCAAAATATACGAGAAGAGGTGCTGAGCTCAGGTAGCGAGGTCGCTATTGCGCAACTTCAAGCCGAAATAGAAATTGAGCGTCAAGCACAGTCTATTCAGGTATTACAGAAAACCAAACAACTTGCATTAGCTGAAGCCGAGCAAACTAATCTGCGCACGACATTGTTTTGGAGTACCTTAATTGCAGGGTTATTAACGCTTTTTCTCATTTGGAGCAGATACACTCAGCGCCAACAAACCATCAGGCTTCGCCGTGAAGTTAAGCAGCGAACAAAAGAGCTTGAACAAAAAAATTCTGAGCTACAAACAGCCTATAAAACCCTTGAGCAAGTGAGTCTGCATGATTCCCTGACAGGCTTGTATAACCGGCACTACCTTGAATCCCAATTGCCAGGTGAACTTAAGCGCAGTGCTCATGCGAACAAACATCAAGAAGGTCACAATGAACGCAACCAAGACCTGCTTTGCTTCTTAATAGACATCGACCATTTTAAACGTATTAATGATGAGCATGGCCATTTAGCGGGCGATAAAGTACTGAGTCAGTTCGCCGACGTCCTTCGAGAAGTTTTCAGGCAAACGGATTTACTTATTCGCTGGGGCGGCGAAGAGTTCTTGGTAATATGCCGTCACTCTATGCGAGATGACCTTCCCCAACTGGCCGAACGATGCCGCGCCGCAGTAAATGATAACGTGTTTCATATCGACGATACTCGCTCGCTTCGTGTTACCTGCAGTATCGGCTTTAGTATTCTTCCCCCTGTTGAACATGTGTCCTTCGAAGAAAGCTGGAAGAGCACCTTTTCAGTGGTAGATTATTGTTTATATGCCACCAAAATGTCTGGCCGCAATGGGTGGATTGGGGTTATCGATACCAATAAAGCCCTGATTGGCGATGTGCAAGACACCCCTCTCGATAAAAAATTTCATTTTAAGCAGTCATACATTTCTACATCATTTAACACGCTGTCGAGCATAAATTGGCCCGATGAGTAGGAGCGTACATTATGTATAAAGGTAGTTGCCAGTGTCAGGCCGTGCAATTTGAGTTGTCTGATATTAGCGAAGATGAGTTGGACGTAGAAACATTATCCTGCAGCGAAACGCTTAACCTCACCATCGCCGGTGCACGTGAGCATCTAGTGATAGATTGTGCGCCATCGATGCTAGGTGAGCTACAGCTATCGCCAAACAGCAAACAGTTTTTCTGTAATGAATGCTCGACGCCAATTTTTACCGAAGATGATCAGGGCAATATTGGGTTGCATGTCGCCTTTTACGGGCATGATTTATTAGCTAAACATCACAGCCAATACCATATTCCCTGAGCAGAGCCACTGTTTGAGTACCTCTGGAGACGCAGCATGGGTTTTGAGACATTGTGAGTTGTCGCAGTGAAGTTGTCACAGTGAAGCTGTCCCAACGAATCCGCTATAAGACTAGCGCGCTCGACCAAGCTTGTCGTAGTAACAGGTTATACCTAAATAGTGGCTTTATGAAGCCTATCGCACCTAAGGGTGCGATAGGCAAGAGCGTAGCATCAAACTACGCCTTTTCGATGAGTCTCACGCCGAACTTTTTAAGTCATCCAAGTGGTATTTATCAATAAGTGAGTACAAGGTTGGGCGCGTAACACCTAGCAATTCAGCGGTTTTAGACATATTTTTATCCGCTTGATGATACGCCCTACGAATTGCCTTACTTTCAGCAACCTCTCGTACCTCGCGAAGATTCAAGGTTTCAGACTCTCCACTACCATCTACCGCGAACAAACCTAAGTCATCAGGCTGTATGACTGTACCCTCGGCCATGATCACTGCCGATTTCAGCTTATTTTGCATTTCACGAATATTCCCAGGCCATTTGTGAGCCAGCATGGAATTAATCGCAGATTCAGAAAAGCTCTTTGCCTTGGCATTAAACTCTTCACGATAAATATTAAGGAAGGTACGGGCAAGCAAGATAATATCTTGATCTCTATCTCGCAACGGCGGGATCATAATGGGAATTTCACCAACACGGTAATATAAATCTTCCCTAAAACGCTCTTCTGCCACCATGGTTTGCAAATCTCTGTGGGTCGCACAAATAACCCTAATATCCACAGGAATTTCGGCACGGCCCCCCACTCGCTCAATAACACGTTCTTGTAAAAAACGTAGCATTTTGGCTTGCAGTCCGATAGGCATATCGCCAATTTCATCTAGAAATAGCGTGCCACCTTGGGCGGTTTCAATTTTACCTAGGGTCGTTTTATTGGCGCCAGTAAATGCGCCTTTCTCGTAACCGAAAAGCTCACTTTCCAAAAGATTTTCAGGAATAGATGCACAGTTAATGGCAACAAACGGTTTATCTTTACGAGGGCTGTGTTCATGGATGCTGCGAGCAAACACCTCTTTACCCGTTCCACTTTCACCTAGCAGTAACGTACTCACATCGGTATTCGCTATTTTTTCAGCTTTACGCACTACCGTTTGAATAGACTCACTGTTACCAATGATACGGCTCATACCTGTGCGCACTTTGGATAAAATGCTGTTTTCTAACTCTAATTTCGCCAAATTAAGCGCGCGATACACGAGTAGCTTTATGGTGTCAGAATCTATGGGTTTTTGGTAAAAGTCGTAGGCACCGAAGTTGATAGCTTTAAGTGCATTCTCTTTTTCGTTGTTACCGGTGACAACAATGACCTTGGTTCTAGGCGCTAAGGAAATAATATCTTGTAGAATTCTCAAGCCTTCCGACGCATTTGCTGGGTCGGGTGGCAGCCCTAAATCTAGTGTCACGACTTTAGGTTCGTAACGGCGCAGTTGCGCAATTGCCGAGGTATGATCGTCAGCAAAAACAACGTCGTAGTCGGTTAAGCTCCACTTTAATTGTTTCTGAATACCTAAATCGTCATCTACCACTAAAACGGTATCTGTCATCAGTCTGTTCCTGTGTTACTTCGTCCATATCAACATAGGTTGGTTGTCATCGCTCACTTTGCTCAATTCAGCGTAAATGCTAGCGTAAAACAACTCCCTTTCCCTGGTTCACTTTGAACGCTTATTTTCCCACCAATAGATTCAATGTACGTTTTCGCATCGTACGCACCAATCCCCATTCCTGCGTTACCTTTCGTGGTATCGAAAGGTGTAAACAAGCGAGTATCGATGAAGTCTTGATCCATCCCGGTTCCTGTGTCCTCTATCATTACATATTGAACACGGTTTTGGATGTCATGCGTTAGTACAATATCTATTTCGCCGCTATCTTCGGTTGCTTGTTGCGCATTACTTATTAGGTGATAGAAAACATTGGCGACTTTTTCTTTATCAATTAATACCGGCTCTTCGCTGCTGCAGTGCACTTTAGGGGCGGGAAGAAGCCCCATGCATCGGTTTGCCACTACATCATTAATAATATGCGATAACGAGCACGAAGTGTGAGCCCCATCATCATTAATCTTTTTATCCGTTAATTGCTTTAACATTTTATCCATACGCGCTTTGGTATGTTCCAATGTTTCAAATGTGTCTTCAATAAACTCGGGGTTGTGTTTATGCTGCTGCGCGTTGGCCAAGATCAAATCGACTTGTGCCATCACATTCTTCAAATCATGCACAACAAACGCTGACATTCTATTAAACGCAGCAAACTGGGCATTTTCCGCTACCAGCTTTGAAGCTTCATGATGGAACACAAACATACTTACCTGCTCGGTGATAGCATTGAGATAATCTCTCACTTCCCAATTTAAGCTCAGTCGTTCTTTATCACCAGCCGCAAGGATGGCGAAGCCCCAAATTTCATCATTTTTGTAAAATGGAAGATAAAGCTGATAGCCCCATTCTTTCAAAATAGCTCTGTCGATTTGTAGCCCTTTATAATGAAATGGCTTTGCCTGGTATTCGTGTACATCAATTAACCAGGTATTAGACGCACAATACTCTGTTAGCGCACTAATAATGGTTAAGTCATCACGGGTGTCTGGTAATGGGTTAACTTGTGCCAACTGCTCGAAGTCGTTATTTACCCGTTTAAACAATTTGCCAGAGTCATATTCGATTGCTTCAAGTATGCCGCGAAGTGCACTTTCGTGAACGGTATTAGGGGCGTCCATTGAGCTAGACAGTGTTTTGGTTAGCTTTATCCACTCTACGCGGTAGTCAAACTGATTAGCAAAAAAGTGCTTGGTAATAAAGACCTTACACTTGGTTCTAAAAGAGTTAGACAAAAATACGGTAACCAGCAGGGCAAGCGACAGTA
Organism: Alteromonas sp. KS69; assembly: GCF_003989595.1. Classification (NCBI taxonomy): domain Bacteria; kingdom Pseudomonadati; phylum Pseudomonadota; class Gammaproteobacteria; order Alteromonadales; family Alteromonadaceae; genus Alteromonas; species Alteromonas sp. KS69. The sequence continues at coordinate 105,034 of NZ_PYHU01000044.1, forward strand.
CTACCAAGATAGTTTGCACCATGGCGCCCCAGTTTCCACCTACGTAGCTGATGGCGTAGCCAATAATGGCCATAATGAAAAGGTAAGCGCCTGCAACCAATAATAAAGAGCTGTGTAGTACTACATCCCTAGAAATGAATATATCAACGCCCCAGTGCTTTATACGTCGAATGGCAATAACTAAAAATGGAATAAGCAGGAAATAGATATAGCCACGAGCCGCAATATAATTAACCTCAACCTGATTCACCATGGTGGCATTGGCGTAAGTAACGAAATCAAAAAGGTGGGTAGCGCCAAGATATAAAATTAAAGGCTTATATGCCCATTGATCGGCATCCGCTTGACGGTAAATAACTTCCAATAAGATAAGCACTTCAAGGGCCAGAATAATCAGCATCAGATAACGCCACGAGGCGTCAATCCACAAGACGTGGGGCAGCACCAAGGCTATGCAGCCGGGAAGTAGTATAAAAAGCGTTGTTGGGCGGCGCAGAACATCGAACAGGTTGGTGAAATTATTTTTCAGGCACCCAGCTAAAAAGAGCAACCATGCCACTTGCCTGAGCGCATCAATAGTGAGCAACCAGGAAAGGCTGATGGGACCAAACAGTGCCGTTATCATGCTAGTAGACCAGAACAGCGTAGTGGCTGTTGCCAAAATCAACAAGTGATTAGCTAACCCAGGCTTTCGTACTGCGAAAAGTAATAGCATTAACAGTAAGTAAGCCAGACTGTTAAGGGCATAGCCTATATCTGAAATCATCCCTATTTATTCTCACCCGGTTTTTATTGTTTTTTGAGGTTCTGTTTTTAAAGTTCTGGTGTTAGCAGGTGGTGCTGACAGCAAACTAGGTTACTGCCAGCTTAGGCTAATCGCCTACCGTTTTTTAAGTAACAATGACCCAATTGAATAACCGGCTCCAAAAGAGCACAACACACCAATATCACCGGCGACTAAATCTTCATGGTTCAGTCCAAAAGCAATCACAGATCCTGCTGATGCCGTATTAGCATATTCATCTAGAACAATAGGTGCTTCATCAGCATTAGCATCGCGCCCCAATAAACGCTTTATGATCAGCGTATTCATGTTGATATTCGCTTGATGCAACCACCAACGTCTTACGTCTGTCGCCGTTAACTGATGTCTGTCTAAGTGGCTTTCTATGTGATTTGCTGCCATTGGACACACTTCTTTAAATACCTTACGCCCTGCTTGATGAAAGAGCTTATCTGCGCCATAAGGGTCGACATCTTCTGTACGCGTAATGTAACCGAAGTTTGAGCGAATGTTATTTGAAAACTTAGTTACCGCGTTTGTACTCATAACATCGTAACTGTGTTTGCTATTCACAGTTTCAGCTGTTTCTAATACCGTCGCTGTCGCTACGTCACCAAAAATAAAGTGGCTGTCTCTGTCGGTATAATTAATTTGCGGTGACACTAATTCAGGGTTTATTACCAATACACACTTAGCATTACCGGCACTTAGCATTTCGTACGCGCGGTGCATACCAAAAGTGGCGGCAGAGCACGCCACTAGCATATCGAAACCAAAGCCTTCAATGCCTAGCGCTTCTTGCACTTCAATCGCAATAGCTGGATAAGCACGTTGTGTATAGGCGCAAGATACAATAACGGCATCAACGTCTTGGGCGGTTTTATTTGCAGAAGCCAACGCCAATTTGGCTGCTTCTACTGCTATTTCCGCTTGGTGAGATAGCGCTTCATCTTCACGAGCCTCAATTTTGGGCTTCATGCGCGAAATATCAAGCGCACCTTCTTTTTGGTAAATATATCGGCTTTTAATACCTGACGCTTTTTCAATGAACTCGGCACTAGAATAAGGTTTTGCAGTAACCTGCTGTGCTTCTATTTCCGCTTTATGCTCTTCGTTATACGAATCAACATACGCATTATAACTATCTACCAGTTCCTGATTTGTAATACTGCTTTCAGGGTGCCAAACACCCACACCGCTAACAACGATCTGTTGAGACATCTGCATTCTCTTTTTCTATTATTTCTGTTTAAGCCATACGGCCATGACATAACGGAGAAATAGGATAAGTGAAATCCGACAGACTGTTAGCAGGCAACCACAATCTGTGCTCAGACAATTTGAGCGCTACTACGCTGCACTTATCGTTTCAATGTTAATACGTATAGTTATAGCTTAACTCAAACCATCCCTTATGTAATCACCGCTCAACGATTTACCCTAGGCATAAAATGTACACGTTTTTTTGTTTACATAAAAAAACGGCGCCAAGGGCGCCGTTTCATCACAGGTTTCTAACCAGTGTTTTTGCTCACTATTTTCTACTTATTACCGCGTTTCACTTAGTTTTGCGTGATTTGCCACACCGTAACAGTGCCGCTGACTTCGTTACCTACAAGTAACAATGGAACGCCGCTTGCGCTGTTTTCTGCGCTAACAAATACAAGGCTTTCAGGCGCCAAATCACCAATAACGTCAGACGCTGATAACCCTTCTGTTAAATCGCGATTGATAATGTAATCGGCAAACTGAACATCGTAAGGGTTGGTCACATCGTATACGAATATACCGCCCATCCGTTCCGTACCAACAAACGCATAAGTTCTATCACCTATAACACCTATGGTTAATGCTTCAGGCTCAGGTCCTTTATTTTCAGAACGAGAATCACCTTCGTTTTCATCATCACCATTATTGAATGACGCCCCATGCACTGATGCAGTAATTCGTTCAAAATCATCGCCTGAATCGTAAACCGCTAAACCGTTTTGATCCCAAATGGTAAATGAACGTGAACCATACGCATAAGCTGCATCATATTCACCGTTACCATCCGCATCGCCCATTGCATTAGTGACACGTAAATCATCTGCTTCGCCATTGGCTTGTAAGTCAGCAAGTTCAGAATTCGCTTCTGCCGTTAAGTCTTCAACTTTAACTTCGTCGATATAAGCTAAACAGCCATCGTCCTCATCAAACTCTAGTCCACCTTCACTTAGGCAGGTTGCTTCATCAGCAGAGTCAAAGAAATATTCACGCGCGTCACCTTCATTCGCTGTCACGATAAAAGTGGCATCTTTCCAAGAGTAATTGGCAATAGTATCGGGCTGATATACACCGTAAAGGCCATCATACTGACCAAAACTTACGCTGCCATCTTCTTGAATATCAATATTCAAGTCAGACCAACTTTTTACACCCAAGCCAACAATTTCTACGGTTAGTTCTTCAAGATCAAGAATGGCTAAACCGTTGTTTTCTTGCAGGCTGACGTACGCTACATCGTTAGTCGCCGTAATATATTCTGGTTCTAAATCTTGAGCCACAGTGGTAGCAATATCTACACCTTTAATCGTACGGCCACTTGGGTTAGGGAACATCATTCCCTGTGCAACCAAGTCGTCTTGACTGCCGTTAAAGCCCGTGAAGCTCACTGAGGTCGCTGTTTCTTCAGGCTCACCACTTGCTAGAATATTAATTACCGAGATAGAACCTTCTGGGTCAATCGTGTAATCATCTGAAGGCTCCCCTTCATTGGCTACTAATACTTTTCCGCCATCTGGCGTAAAAGTCACCATGTCAGGCAGGGCGCCAACAACGACTGAATCTAAAAATACTGGTGCAGAAGTGTCTAACCCATTATAGAAAAGTACGTAGCCGTTATCTGTTTTCACATCAGCAGGCACTGCAACAGCCATTAGGTCGCCACTAATAGCAATACTAGTGAGGCTTCCTAACGTTACGCCGTCAATATCAGCAGGTAGCGTAATATCACTCACTGTAAGGTTGGTCGTATTGATTGGGTCGCTCATAGCAGTAGTACTTACTGTATCAGCGGCAATAACTGCGATGGCATTGGTTTCACCGTTGGTGGCATAAATAGTTTGGGTGTCAGCATGATATTGCACGATTTCTGCCGACGTTAGGTTACCCAAAAAAGCGCGGGCAACAACGTCAAGAGAAACACCTAAAGATGCATCGCTACCGTCAACACCGTCGGCGCCATCTGACCCCGCTTCACCTTGCTCGCCCTGAGGGCCTTGAGCACCTGTTTCACCTTGTGCACCATCATCGCCATCTAGACCACAGCCGGTAAGAGCCGCTGAGATAAGAAGCGCTAAGACGCCGTATTTGAATTTTGACTGCGCAGACATTTAATTTCCTTTTTATCATGTTGTTACGCCAAACCTCAGCTTGCCAACTAGGCTGTTTAATTCTCGCTTTCAGTACGGGAACGAACCGATGGCATACAATGTAGATTTAGCTATTATTTTTAATTACATCTGTATATAAGCTAGAGCCAGTGTATGACACAAATATTAATTTGGCAAAAGGGTAAATTTACAAATGAATAACACCCCAATTTGTAGTATTAATAGAAGCTAATATTGGTCTGCTCTTACGCACTGTACGTAACAAACAATAAGAGTCGTAACTCACTAATATTTCTCTATTTCGCGACAACAAGGATTAAAATATGAAATTGAGGTTTACCGCATCAATCGCCGCAGTAGCCCTTGCAGTGACAGCGTGTGCTACATCGCCCACAGGTCGTAATCAGGTACTCTTATATTCTGAATCCCAACTGGAAGAAATGGGCGACCAAGCATTTAGCGGAATGAAAGAAGAACTTAAAATCTCAAACAAAGCTGTTCAAAATAGCTATGTTGAATGCGTCGCCAATGCGATCACCGCGAAGGTCCCTAATAGTGTGTTCGATGGTACATGGGAAGTTGTGGTATTTGACGATGAGCAGGTTAATGCCTTTGCTTTGCCTGGGGGGAAAATTGGTGTTTATACAGGGTTATTAAATGTAGCTGAAAACCAACACCAGCTTGCGGCAGTCATCGGCCATGAAGTGGGTCATGTAATTGCAGAACATGGTAATGAGCGTATGTCTCAATCAACGCTTATCAATATGGGCACCCAAGCAGCAGGTGCAGCTTTGGCGATGAACGAAGTTTCTCAAACGGCTCCTATCATGGCAGCCATTGGTTTAGGGTTACAAGTTGGGGTTCAACTACCGTTTAGCCGTACCCATGAGTCTGAAGCCGATGTTATTGGCCTTCAATTAATGGCTATGTCAGGCTTTGACCCTCGCCAATCCGTAAACTTATGGCAGAACATGGATGCGGCAAGTAATGGCGAACGCCCCTTAGAGTTACTTTCTACTCACCCTGCCCCGCAAACACGGATTAGCAACTTGCAAGCAAACATGAACGCTGCGTACACTGATTACCAGGCATCGGCGTATAGACCTAACTGTGGCTAGTTATTCAACGTCGCTAACGTAAAATAGAGCAAAAAAAACGCCACATTAATGTGGCGTTTTTGTATCAGGGAATAAAATCTTATTCGCTGTCGTTTTTGTGAAGGTGTACATCCATTTGTGGGAACGGAATTGAAATACCTTCTTGGTCGAAGCGAAGTTTAACTTGCTCAGTGAAGTCAAACTTAACGCCCCAGAAGTCAGACGCTTTACACCATGGACGAACCACGAAGTTAACGCTGCTATCAGCCAATTCAGAAACGGCAACAGTAGGTGCTGGCTCGCTGAGGATACGCTCATCGGCACGAACCATTTCATTAAGGATTTCTTTCGCTTTGCGCAAGTCTGCGTCATAACCAATACCAACAACCATATCAACACGACGTGTTTCTTTCGCTGAATAGTTAGTAATGTTATTGCTGTAAATGCCACCATTAGGAACAATAATTTCTTTGTTATCTGGTGTAGCCATTGTAGTAGTGAAAATGCCAATCTTATTGATTGTACCCGCAGTTCCAGCAGCTTCAACGAAATCGCCTGATTTGAAAGGCTTAAATACAAGAAGCATTACGCCAGCAGCAAAGTTTTTCAGTGAGTCTTGCAGTGACAAACCAATAGCTAAACCGGCAGCACCTAATATTGCAACAAGCGAGGTGGTATCGACACCAAGTTGGTTTAGCGACGCCACAATAACGAACAACATCAAAATAGCGCTAATAATGGCTTCTAAGAAGTCCACCAACATTGCATCGTACTTTGATTTTGCCATTAAACGGCGGAATAAAGATAGGATGAACCCTACAACGATTCGACCAATAACGTAGATAACAATCGCCATGGCAATATTAATGCCCCATGGGATTGCATAATCGTTAATGTAGCGTTCAACATCACTCGATGAGAATAATGATAAATTTTCTTCCATAATTTTGTCCTTGTTTTATCAATCGTAGTGTAAGCCGATTCAAAGTAGCAGGCTTTTAGAACTACGCCAACGACTTTGATGCACAAATAGCCATTTTTGGCCCAAAGTCTAATATTCACGTGGCCTACAGGCAATAAATATTATCCTAAAGTCGACTTTTTTCCTGCTAATTATTTCTTCAGAATTGTTTTCGAGCTGTTTAAACTTATTGTCGTAAATTCGTCATTAGGGTGTCATTTAAGCAATCTAATCTCAATGGCTCGTCAAGTTAGTTAGTAGCACCGAATAGCGAATCAGCCATAACGGACTATCGAAAACTTTACGAGAATTGATGATTTTTCCATCTAATTGGTGTAGAGTTTTTAGTCAAAATAAGCAGGATGCTTTAAAAAGTCTGCAAAGCGCTGAAAAACATTTAAAAAGAATGTGAACCGGACATGACGTTAGCAGGTATTGCTATTGTCAATTTTGTACAGCTTAGCAAATAGAATAAAAGGAATAATCTATGTTTTACTTTATATTACTGGCAATTATCGTAGCAGCATTGTTCTTGTATTCTTTGAGAACAGATAAAGGCGAACATACCAAGTACGCACGAAAGGACGGGCAAGCAGTACCTCCTCATCAAAACGAAACGCAAAACACCACTTCAACACCTTCGGCAGCTTAATTAACCCTAGTGCTATCAAAGCTATCGTAAATCTCAAAAAAATAGCTTTTTACAACGCATTGTAGCGATTTTCAGCTACGATGCGTTGCATCCACTTGCTCTAGACAAGTATCATATCTACATTATCCGCCATTTTTAGTTTCCCAATGCGCATACCGAGAATTTATTACCCCAACCCAATTCCTCTTGAAGAAGAATTTCAGTTAACTGAAGAAGCTGGGCATCACATTGCCAGTGTGCTTCGTTTGAAAGCGAATCATCCTATCGTATTATTTAACGGTGACGGCAACGAGTACAGCGCACAGATAATTAATGCTCAAAGAAAAAAGGTTTTTGTAGAGGCCGATGCGTGTTTAACGCTGTCAAAAGAATCATCGCTAAATATACATTTAGGCCAAGGTGTATCTAAAGGTGACCGAATGGATACGGTGCTGCAAAAAAGTGTAGAGCTTGGTGTTACCGAAATTACGCCTATTTTGTCCGAACGATGTACAGTTAAATTAGATGAAGCCAGGTGGGAAAAAAAGCTGCTGCAATGGCAAAAGATCATCATCGGTGCATGTGAGCAAAGTGGCAGAAATACACTGCCCTCGCTTAACCCGCCAATTGCCCTTAACAAATGGTTATCTGAATCAACCTCGAGTTCGCGGTTAGTATTGGCGCCGGGTGCAGAGAAGCCATTGGCCCGTCAACCATATAACTCTCAAGGCTTTCGTTTATTGATAGGTCCAGAGGGCGGACTTTCTGAAGGCGAAATTCACCAAGCTAATGAAAGCGGATTTACATCGTGCAGTTTAGGGCCTCGAATACTGCGTACTGAAACTGCCGCCATTAGCAGTATTAGCATTCTGCAAGCCCAGCATGGCGATTTTTAGGCGGGCAGTTTACGCAAGCTTTACAGGTTAATGATTAGAAAGTTTGGTTTTTTCGATACTTGATCTAAATGCTGAATGCCCCCACTTAAGTTTTAGTGGTATTCATACCTAAACCAACTTCGACAAATAAAATGCACCAACAGCCAACTATCACAATCAGTGCGTAATGCTGTTGGCAATTTATCTACCTTTATCAAAGAGTGAGAACATACATGCACTACACCCTTGGCGTGATTATGGATCCTATCGCGGTGATTAAGCCGCATAAAGACACCAGCTTAGCAATGATGCTTGAAGCCCAGCGCCGTGGCGCAACCGTACTGTACTTCGAACTTAAAGATATCTTTATAAACAACGGTAAGCCAATGGGGCTGGCTAGAACCATTACCGTGCGTGATCAAGCAACTGACTTTTACACCCTAGGTGAAGAACATACTGTTTCACTAGGCGACATTGATGTGTTGCTAATGCGCAAGGATCCGCCCTTCGACAGCGAGTTTTTGTATGCTACCCATATATTATCGCTTGCCCAGGACGAAGGCGCGCTGGTTGTAAATAATCCGCAAGCGCTTCGAGACTACAACGAAAAATTATTTACCTCTTTGTTTCCTGAGCACATTCCTAACACATTGGTAACCAATAATCAGAAGCTTATTCGTGATTTTCATGCAAAGCATCAAGATATTATTTGTAAGCCTTTGGATGGAATGGGCGGTGCTTCAATTTTCAGAGTGAAGCCAGATGGAAATAACTTAGGCGTGATCATTGAAACGCTAACCAATTTAGGCAAACGTTACATGATGGTTCAAGAATACTTGCCACAAATTAAGGATGGCGATAAACGTATTCTTATTGTGGACGGTGAAGTGATTCCTTATTGCTTGGCGCGCTTACCCACCAAGGGGGAGACTCGTGGCAATCTGGCAGCAGGCGGAACAGGCAGACCCCAAGAAATTTCAGAAACTGATCGTGCGTTAGCTGAAGCTGTTGCTCCCACATTACGAGAGAATAATATTTTATTTGTTGGGCTCGACGTGATTGGCGAAAAAATCACAGAAATAAACATTACTAGCCCAACATGCGTAAGAGAGATAGAGGGTCATTATAATATTAATATTATGGCCTCGTTATTCGACGCAATTGAAAAGCGCCTTACAACTAAGTAGCGTTTTGCACTAACTGTAAGTAAGTGAGAAGTAGAGGAAACAATGACAGAACTGAAAAGTTTACAAAACCACTTTCTAGTAGCGATGCCTTCGCTAGATGACCCGTATTTTTCTCGCTCTCTCACTTATATTTGCGAACACAACAAAGACGGTGCCATGGGGCTGGTAATCAATCAGCCTTCAACTATGAACTTAAAAGAACTGCTCGAGCAAACCGACAAAGACTTAACCGTGGCGGAAGACAAAGCCGAGCAAATTATTCTTGCCGGCGGGCCGGTAAGCCAAGAACGAGGGTTCGTTCTGCATTCCAGTCAAAGTGGCTGGGACTCAAGCTTAGCCTTATCGCCTGACGTTATGATCACCACTTCAAAAGATATTTTATCAGCAATAGGCACTAACACTGGGCCAGATTCATCGATTATCGCGTTAGGTTATGCGGGCTGGACTGCTGGGCAACTTGAACAGGAAATGCAAGATAACTCGTGGCTAACCATAGAGGCCGATGACGACATTTTGTTTAACACGCCTATTCATAAAAAATGGCAAGCAGCGGTAAATAAACTTGGTGTAGATGTGTGGCAACTCGCACCAGGAGCCGGACATGCCTGATATTGGCAGTAGAACAGTATTAGCCTTCGACTTCGGTACAAAAAGTATTGGAGTTGCAGTAGGACAAGAAATTACCGGTACGGCGTCACCGCTAGCCGCACTGAAAGCCCGCGATGGTATTCCAGATTGGAATGTTATTGAAAAGCTTTATGAAGAGTGGCAACCGCAGCTTGTGGTGGTGGGTTTACCGCTGAATATGGATGGCACCGAGCAAGAAGTTACACAGCGCGCCAAAAAATTCGCCAATCGCTTACATGGTAGATTCAAAGTAGCAGTAGATTTATGCGATGAAAGGCTTACCACAACGGATGCAAAATCTATGTTGTTCGAACTTGGCGGCTATAAAAAGCTAACCAAAGAAAAAATAGACAGCGTATCGGCCTGCGTGATTTTTACCAGCTGGGTTGAAAACCAATACGGCGACTAGTTTCTCGCCGTTATTTGGACACCCACCTTTTCCGTTAGTTGGACACCCATTTATTTAGGCTGTGATCACCTTTTCCGTTAGCTGGACACCCACCTTTTTATGTAACTGCGCCGTTATTTGCGTTAGCTGGACACCCACCTTTTTATGTAACTGCGCCGTTATTTGGACACCCACCTTTTAAAAGATTTGGAGTTCCTTTTTATCATCACTTCTTTTAAGACAGCCACAATTTCAATCATTACCTCTTGGACACCCACAGTTTCAATCACGAATTAATGAATAAGAAAATCAGAAACCCGTAATGCTAAAATCATTACCTCTCGGACACCCACAATTTCAATCACGAATTAATGAATAAGAAAACCAGAAACCCGCAATGCTAAGGTCTACTTTCTCCGCACTTCCAGCAGGTATCAAAAGCTTCGCCGTTTGGTTCATTACAATGTCCGCACACCCATGGAAATTTCTCAGCTGGTTCGTGGCTGTCCATGAGAGAATTCACAACTTTATTGGCTCTGGTAGACCAAGATTCATCTATTAACCAAAGTTCGGGTTGTGACTCTTGCCATGGCAGTTCACCCATCGCCCCACCTGCAAATTCGTTTTTCACTAGGTAAGGTATAGAAAGCGCATCGAGTTCACTCTTTACCGACTGAAGTAAGAAAGGGTCTGAAGACGTAAAAAGCTTAATCAAGAGTTTTAGTCATCCATATCGATTGAGACATTCGATAATGTGCCCAAGCTCGATCCATCGTTAGAATCTAGCTTAATCATTAGGCGCAAATCATTGGGAGAATCAGCATGGTGTAAGGCTTGGTCTAAATCAATACTACCCTCGCGATATAAATCGTACAACGCCATATCGAAACTTTGCATGCCTAACTCTTTGCCCTTTTTCATGGCTTCTTTCAAGCTACCTATTTCATTGCGTTGAATAAGGTCGCTCACTAGAGGAGAGTTTAATAGTATTTCAATTGCCGCTACCCTTCCCTCGCCGTCTTTGGTTGGAAGAAGTTGTTGTGCCACTATAGCTTTTATATTTTGGCTTAAGTCAAAACGTAACTTGTCATGTTGGTCTTTTGGCGCTAAATGCATAATGCGCTCAATTGCTTGGTTAGCGTTGTTGGCATGGAGTGTTGCCACACATAAATGCCCCGTATCAGCGAACGACATGGCGTATTCCATTGTCTCCATTGAACGAATTTCACCAATAAGAATGACATCAGGCGCTTGCCGCAAGGAGCTTTTCAATGCATCGTCGAATGAGTGGGTGTCTATACCCACTTCACGCTGAGTTATCACGCAAGATTTATGCTCATGCACAAATTCAATAGGATCTTCAATAGTTAAAATATGCCCATAAGAATTACTATTTCGATGGCCGATAAGTGCGGCAAGCGAGGTCGATTTCCCCGTGCCTGTACCACCTACAAAAAGTACCAAGCCGCGCTTTGACATAATGATATCTTTTAACACCGAAGGTAAACCCAGGTCATCAACCTTAGGAATTTCGGTCACAATACGACGTACCACCATCCCGGCTTGATCTCGTTGCCAGAAGGCCGAACAACGAAAACGCCCTAGGCCTTCTCGTACAATGGCAAAATTACATTCCTTGGTAGTATGAAAAGCCTCTTTTTGCTTTTCATTCATAGCCTCATGAACAAGTGCTAATGCATCTTCATCATTAAATGAATTTTCCGAAATGGGAGTAAGCTTACCGTGCACTTTGGCGCTAACGGGAAAGCCCGCGGTAACGAATAAGTCAGAAGCAGATTTCTCTACCATTTTTTCTAAAAAGTTATCTAACATTACCCGTCCTTAAAAATTACTCATCGATTGCTTGTCTTTCGATTTAGCAGCGGCGTCTTCTTTAGAAATGGCACCTAATGCCAACAAGCGTTGTAAACACTGATCCATAGTTTGCATACCCGTAGCTTGCCCCGTTTGAATAACCGAATACATTTGAGGCACTTTATCTTCACGAATAAGATTTCGTATTGCAGGGATACCTACCATGATTTCATGCGCTGCGATTCGCCCTCCCCCTACTTTCTTCAACAGGGTTTGAGAAATTACAGCTCTTAGCGATTCAGACAACATAGAGCGCACCATCGCTTTTTCTTCGGCAGGAAACACATCAATAATACGGTCTATTGTTTTAGGTGCTGAGTTAGTATGTAGGGTGCCAAATACTAAATGCCCTGTTTCCGCGGCTGAAATAGCCAAGCGAATTGTTTCTAAATCACGTAACTCACCAACTAAAATAACATCTGGATCTTCACGTAATGCAGAGCGAAGTGCGTTACTGAAAGAGTGGGTGTCTCGATGGACTTCCCGTTGGTTTACAAGACTTAATTTATTTTCGTGCACAAACTCGATAGGATCTTCGATAGTAAGAATGTGCTCGCGCTTATGTGAATTGATATGGTCAACCATAGCAGCTAGGGTTGTACTCTTACCCGACCCTGTGGCGCCAGTGACTAGAACAATGCCGGTAGGTTGGTTGATTATTTCTTTGAATATTTCAGGCGCACCTAAATCATCAAGGGTAAGAACCGTGTTGGGGATAGTACGAAGCACAGCTGCTGCACCGCGATTTTGCACAAAAGCATTTACACGAAACCGCGACAAGCCACTAATTTCGAATGAGAAATCGGTTTCCAAGTTCTCTTCGTATTCTTTACGTTGCATGTCATTCATTATTTCATAAATAAGTGCATGGACTTGTTTATGATCTAATGCGGGTACATTAAGCTTACGCATTTCTCCGTCTACGCGGATAAGAGGTGGCAGACCTGCTGATAAGTGCAAATCTGACGCTTTATTTTTAACGCTGAAAGCCAAAAGTTCGGTAATATCCACAACAACTCCTCAAAAAGGTGAATAATGCAAACAATAGCAGAAAGACTCAATAGTGCACGACAGGATGTGAGCCTAGCTACTGCCAACGCTAATCGTCCACCAAATTCAGTTAAATTGCTAGCCGTGAGTAAAACTAAACCGGTATCGGATATTATGGCAGCGTATGAAGAGGGACAACGTACATTCGGCGAAAACTATATACAAGAAGGTGTAGATAAAATACAGCAGCTGTCTGCACTTAGTGATATTGAATGGCATATGATAGGCCCCATTCAATCAAATAAGACAAAAATAGTAGCCGAGCATTTTGATTGGGTACAATCCGTTGATAGGGAAAAAATAGCGCGTCGTTTGAATGACCAACGTCCGGCGGAGATGGCCCCCTTAAATGTATGTATTCAAGTGAATATAGATGATGAAGCAAGTAAGTCAGGTGTAAAACCTGAAGACGTAGATGAACTGGTGCGCTTTATTACCAAGCAGGACAAACTTTGCTTACGCGGGCTAATGGCAATTCCAAAAGCAAACCCAGACAGCCATGAACAAGCGCAAAGCTTAAGTGCTTTAAAGGAATTGTTCGACCGATACCATACAAACTTGACCAATTTTGATACCCTGTCCGTAGGAATGAGTAGTGATATGCAAAGCGCCATCGCTCATGGGTCTACCATGGTAAGAATTGGCACCGCAATCTTCGGCGCACGAAATTAGTTCCTACTATTTTTAACTGAACGCTGTTAGTTTTTTCAACTTACAATAGGATTCATATGCAACAAAAGAAATTGGCATTCATTGGCGCGGGCAACATGAGCCGCAGCATCATTAGTGGTTTAATTCAGTCTGGCTACGATAAGACACGCATTTTAGCGAGCAACCCGTCTACTCCGAAACTCGATAAGTTAAAAGAGGAATTCGGTATTCAAATTACCCAGTCTAATGATGAAGCCTGCCAATTTGCAGATGCTATTGTGTTAGCCGTGAAACCCCAGATGATGGGTGACATGTGCGCAGACCTTAAGCAGAACAATGACTTAACTGGCAAGCTATTCCTTAGTATCGCAGCTGGGTTACCCGTATCTCGATTACAAGAAATGCTAGGCGGTGAATATCCCGTTGTTCGTATTATGCCAAACACACCAAGCCTACTTGGTAAGGGTATGTCGGGCATGTATGCAGATAATACCGTGTCAGAAGATGACAGAACTTACGTTGATGATGTGATGAATAGCGTAGGTGAGACAGTATGGGTTGAAGAGGAAGACGGTATCAATGGCGTTATCGCTGCAGCTGGCAGTAGCCCTGCGTATTTCTTCTTGTTTTTACAAGCTATGCAAGAGGAAGCTATAAACATGGGCTTCGATAAAGCACAGTCACGTTTGATGGTACAACAAGCCATGTTAGGGGCCGCTGAAATGGTTTGTCACAATCCTGACCTTGAATTAAGTGAGCTTCGTGCCCAAGTTACTTCTAAAGGCGGCACTACAGCTGCGGCAGTCAATACCTTAATTGATCAAGGCTTGAGTGATATCGTAAGTAAAGCGATGCGCGCTGCGGTAGCTCGTGCTGAAGAAATGGCAAAACAGCTTTAACGTTTTTAGGAACATCAAAACATGAATGCAACGGTTTTTCTGGTAGATACACTATTTGGTTTGTATTTAATGGTGGTTATCTTACGCCTATGGTTGCAACTGGTTAGGGCTGATTTTTATAACCCTATGAGCCAGTTTATTGTAAAGGCCACTCACCCTATCGTGGGGCCGTTGCGCAGAATAATCCCTTCAATTGGTCGCTTCGACACTGCTACCTTTGTGCTGGCGCTTGTTGTTGCCGCGTTAAAAATAATCACGCTTTCGCTGATGGTCGGTGGCAGTTTGAATCCAGTAGGCATCGTAATAGTTGCGCTGATTGAAGTGGTAAAAGAAACGCTTTCTATCATGTTCTGGGTGTTGATTTTACGCGCCATTTTAAGTTGGGTATCACAGGGTCAAACGCCTATCGACTACCTTCTTTATCAACTAACTGAGCCTTTCTTAGCACCCATCAGAAAAGTTATACCGCCTTTAGGTGGTTTAGACTTATCTGTGCTGATTGCCATTATCGGACTACAGTTTTTACAATTGCTACTTCAAGACACATTCAGGTTCTTTTAAGCTGAACGTGCGGAGTGATAACATGAAAAAAATCAGTACATTACTTTTTGGTTTACTGGGTAGTTTGTTACTTATTACAAGTAGCGCAGCGTACGCTGAGCAAAAGCAACAATTAGGCGAGTGGGATGTACATTACATGGTAGTGAGTACTCCTTTTCTTACCCCTGAGGTCGCGGCCTCTTACGGCATAGTTCGTAGTAAGTTTAACGCCTTGGTCAATATTTCAGTACTAGACGCCGTAACAGGAACTGCTCAACGGGTATCGGTTTCTGGTACTGCTAAGAACTTGATAGGCACCACTAAGACACTCACCTTTAAAAAGGTAGAAGAAGGTGATGCTATTTACTACCTAGCAGTGCTGCCTTTTAGAGATAGAGAAAACTACCGGTTTAGTATTGATGTTCAGCGTGGGAATACCATGCAGACCTTGAATTTTAAACAAGAAATGTTTGTTGATGGCTAAGGTTTAAAGTAAGCCGAAAGCGCGAAACACGTAATATAATTTTGTAAAAATACTAATTGGCGAGTAGGCACCACTAAGACACTCACCTTTAAAAAGGTAGAAGAAGGTGATGCTATTTACTACCTAGCAGTGCTGCCTTTTAGAGATAGAGCGCTAAAAGGTTAGACACCCACCCAAACCATCCTCTTGTTCAGTATATTCAACAAGAGAAATACCTCAGTATCTTAATCACTATTTTGAGATTGAGCTCCCTTATGCCAAGCCCTAGAAAGTCATTAATCTGTTTACAGAACACGCCCTACTATCACTGCGTATCTCGGTGTGTAAGACGAGCATTTTTGTGTGGAGATGACCATTACACTGGGAAAAGTTACGAGCATCGACGTCAATGGGTTGAAGACCGGCTCATAGCATTAACGAACGTATTTTCAATTGATGTATGTGCCTATGCGGTAATGAGTAACCATACCCACTTGGTATTACATGTAGATAGAAACGAAGCCTTGTCGTGGACCACCGAGGAAGTATTAAGGCGTTGGCATTCTCTGCATAAGGGCACTGTGTTAACCCAGCAATATATGCAGCCTACACAGCGGGCATCACTTACAGAAGCTCAGATAACCACTATCATATCGACAGCAAATGTTTATAGACAACGGTTGTACGATATCAGTTGGTTTATGAGGTTGCTTAATGAGTTTATTGCTCGTGAAGCTAACAAGGAGGATGAGTGCACGGGGCGTTTTTGGGAAGGAAGGTTTAAATCTCAGGCTCTACTTGATGAAGCCGCATTGGCAGCGTGCATGGCTTATGTAGATTTAAATCCGCTACGTGCGGGTATCTCAAAGGCGCCAGAAAAATCTGAATTCACAAGCATTAAACATCGAATAGAGGCAGCACAATTTGGCCTCCAACCAGCGTTCCTTAAGCCTCTGGTGGGAAGTTCGTCACACGGCTTGAAAGGGTTGCCGTTTAATTTAGCTGATTATTTAACTTTGGTCGATGAAACTGCCAGGCAAATTAGTGCAGGTAAATCAGGCTACGTACTCCACAATGTCTCCCCAATTTTACAGCGTACCGGCTTGTCGCAAACAAATTGGAATAGTATGGTCGTTGGGATTGAAGCTATCTTTTCAAACTCTATTGGCCTATCGATTGCCCAACGTAAGCTAGCTCTTTCTAAAACTGGGTGATATCACACAGTTAAATCAAATTCGATAAAATAATGCGCGGCTAGGTGCACCCAAACCATATTTACCATCAGTTTTCTCTTGGTGCATGCCACACCTAGAACCTTTAGTGCTAGGTGAATATTCGCGACACCATTTTGTCTCACTAATGTTTGTTATCCGTCCTGGAAATCATAGTTCATCTGTCTCATAGCTCTAAAACTATGTTTGAAACTGTGGGTGTCTTAACATTATCTTCGATTTTTTATACCTCAATCCTTTACCCCCAAAGCATACTGGTAAATAATCTTAAGATACTGGTCGGGCTAGTTTATGGCTGTCCGAATAAAAATTATAACGAGAATAACCATGACCAACGCATACCCTCACTTACTTGAGCCCCTAGATCTCGGCTTCACCACGTTAAAAAACCGTACTTTAATGGGCTCTATGCACTTAGGCCTTGAAGAAGAAAAAGGCGGATTCGATAAGCTTGCAGCCTTTTACGCAGAACGAGCAAAAGGGGGTGTGGCACTTATCGTAACAGGGGGAATTAGCCCCAACATTTCTGGCTGGGTTGCCCCTTTCGCTGGCAGAATGACAGCCAAACGTCACGCAAAAAAGCACAGAGTAATTACTGAAGCCGTGCATGCTGAAGGCGGTAAAATTTGTATGCAAATTTTGCACTCTGGTCGTTACGGCTATCACCCTCTTGCCGTATCGGCTTCCCCTGTTAAGTCTCCAATTACGCCGTTTAAACCTCGCGCCTTATCTTCAAAAGCTGTGACATCCACAATTAAAGACTACGTTAGTTGTGCCGCTCTTGCGAAAGAAGCTGGTTACGATGGCGTAGAGGTGATGGGATCTGAAGGTTATTTAATTAACCAGTTCTTGGTAAAGCGTACTAATCATCGTGATGACGAATGGGGTGGGTGTCTAGAAAACAGGGTAAAAATAGCGGTCGATATCGTAAAAGGTATTCGTGAAAAGGTGGGCACTGACTTCATCATTATTTACCGCCTGTCGATGCTCGATTTGGTTGAAGGTGGCGCTAAATGGGATGAAGTTGTCTATCTTGCCAAAGCGATTGAAAAAGCTGGTGCTACACTTATTAATACCGGCATCGGTTGGCATGAAGCACGTGTTCCAACTATTTCGACTTCGGTGCCGCGCGCAGCCTTCACGTGGATAACACAGCGGATGAAAAAGGAAGTATCACTGCCGCTTGTTACAACAAACAGAATTAATACGCCTGAAGTGGCCGAAGGCGTTTTAGCCGATGGCCATGCAGACATGGTATCAATGGCAAGACCATTTTTAGCCGATTCACAGTTTGTAGCCAAAGCGATGCGCAATGAATCTCAACTAATTAACACCTGTATTGCGTGTAATCAAGCGTGCTTAGACCATGCATTTGAACAAAAACGTGCTAGCTGTTTAGTTAATCCGCAAGCCTGCTACGAAACAGAACTGACCTTTACTCCAGTAACACATAGTAAACGTATTGCAGTGGTTGGAGCTGGCCCTGCTGGGCTTGCATTTGCTATGTATGCTGCAGATAGAGGCCATCAAGTCATCTTGTTCGACAAAGCAAGTGAGCTTGGTGGGCAGTTCAACTACGCAAAACAAGTACCAGGCAAAGAAGAGTTTTATGAAACTATTCGCTACTTCAGCAATCAACTTGAACGGACTGGGGTTACCGTAACCCTTAATACCGATGTTACCTGTGAATTTCTTACTGAAAGCGGTTTTGATGAGGTGGTATTGGCTACTGGTATCAACCCTAGAAGCCTAACTATCGAAGGTGCTGACCATTCTAAAGTCATGAGTTATATAGATGTGCTACGCGACCACAAGGCTGTGGGGCAAAAAGTCGCTATTATTGGAGCGGGCGGCATCGGTTTCGATGTGGCCGAGTATTTAGTTGAAGACGAAGACCTATCGCTCAATACTGATAAGTGGCTGTCTCATTGGGGGATTGATAAAAACTATACCAATGAAGGCGCGCTCACCGAGAAATCTTATACTCCTTCAAGCCGAGAAGTATTCTTACTTCAACGTAAGACATCCAAAGTTGGCAAGGGCTTGGGTAAAACAACAGGTTGGATCCACCGACAATCCTTGAAGCTGCATAATGTGCAAATGGTGAATGGTGTAAGTTACGAGAAGGTTGATGATGAAGGTTTACATGTTCTAATAAATGATAAACCGAAATGCTTAGCCGTAGACAACGTTATCGTGTGTGCAGGACAAGAACCGTTTAAGCCTTTGCAAGCACCGCTGGAGGCTGCCGGTGTGAGTGTCCACATTATTGGTGGTGCAGATGTAGCCGCTGAACTTGATGCGAAGCGTGCTATTCGCCAAGGTGCAGAGTTAGCCGCTAAAATTTAAAGTTGATTGCACTTAAAGGTGGGTGTCTCAGTTTAGTTTTATAAAAAGATGGGAAGCTAATTAGCTTCCCTTCCTTATATTTCTTATATATCTACTAGAACTGATCGAACATAATCGTATTACCGTCTGGATCTTTTACTACGCAATGCCCTGGCCCTTCATCGCCTTTGACTGGCACATCTATTTCAATGCCTTTATCCTTCAAGCGCTGCTCAAGTTCACGCACATCAGTGGGATTGAAGGTTAAAATATTGCCCTCAAACATACCCTCGAACAAACCAATCATGGTTTGCCCACTTTTCATGATAACCCATTTCTCTTCTACCGAACCGCACGACGGCATGGCCTCAAAGCCAAGCGTTTCATAAAACGCTTTCGAGATGGCAATATCACTGACCGCTAAACTTAACGAAAAAAGCCCAGGTTGCACTGTGTTCTCCTAAGAATCTAACAGAATGAATTACATACTGTAGATAAGTGCACAAGCAAGATCACTGTATTTGGTCGCAAAACGTTCAATTATTCCGCTAAGTTAGTGTTGCCACTCTTTTGCTAGCACAACCGCTTCGCCGCCTTCTACTTTCACTTCTTTACGCGACTCTTTGCCTTGACTGTCCACCGCATAAAACTCATAAACGGTTATTCCCGTGCCATGCTGAATACTTTCAATAATGCGCTTTGCTTCGAAATCAGGTGAAGATTGTTTTAATGCCCCACTAACATTTTCAGGCAGCTGAGACCAGACTAAGTCTCTTTGTACCTCTACTACTTTCCATTCGTCAGCCACTTGTAGCATATCGAACTCAATTTCTCTGCCATCGGCCAATACGCCTTCAACATCAAGATAAGTCTTGCCATGTTTCAGTTCTTTTTCTACTTCATTTACTGTGAAAGATGGCTCAATGGCTTTGATAGCAGTTAACGCATTATCTGGAATATCACTAATACTCATACCAACTTTTTCGTTTAACGTGGCACCAATTTTAGTTTGTTCGCCATGATTAGCTTTTGGCGCAACGCTTTCCCCCACTTCTAAACGCGTGAACGTCACACTGGCGTAATCGCCATTTGCCTTATCTTCTTCCCAGTTGCCTGTTCCTAAACACGCCGGATACCAGAAACCAGGGTCATCTTTAGTACTACATTGGTTATAAGCACCAGCTTTAAAGTAATTCCAATCTAACGTGTAGCCGTATGGATGGTCGTGCTTATCAAGTTTACCGTTAGCGTCTACGGCATTCGCGAGGTTGATTTTATATTCAACGGTTTCATGTCCATCAGCTTCGAAAGTTAAATACATCACATCACCGTGAACATTTACTACGTAACTCAGAGCTTCACCTAAGGCTAATCCTGCTTCACCAGGATCTTCAGGATTTGTCCATAAGTTACCCCACACTGGATAAGCAATATCTCTTCGATTAGCGTCATCTTTGGGAAGGTTTCTTTCATAGGTCCAAAATACCGAGCCCTTGTCGTGATTCGGCCATTTCTTGTAATAAATCTTAAGCGGTTCGTTCCCCCATCCAAAACCTTTTACCTTTTTCTCCCATTTACTGGCATGTATTTGACCGATAACCACTGAATAGGCTGGTGCTTTTTCAGGGTATTTCGCGCGCAGAGCTACATGGTTTACTTTTAAGGTAGCTTCCATCTTGCCGCCTATTCGCCCGAAGCGTTTCGCTATAGGGTTACTAAGGCGTGTTGATCT